>JBDSKP010000273.1:0-5200 GCA_039916925.1 Duganella sp. | reverse complement strand
CGAAGAAGTTGAGCGTCTCCATCGGCGCCACGCGGTAGTCACCCGGCGTGCAGGCGATGCGGATGCCCCGGTCGCGCGAGGTCATGACGACCTTGCCGTCCTCGATCTCGATCTTGCGCACATTGGTTTGGCCGATATAGGCGGCGTAGTCGAACAGCACCGCGTGGTGCTGCTCGTACATGGTCTTGATGAAGCTTGGCTTGTCGATCGCGCCTTGCTGGAATTGCGACAACGTCGTTTGGATGGAAATCATGTCAGCACTCTCGGTAAGGTTTCAGGACAGGGTGGCGTGCCAGTCGTCGAGTCGCAGGCCCATTTTCTCGCGCAGGAATTCCTGCGTGCCGGCGCTGCCGACGAAGGCGTTGGGGATGGCGATGCGGCGCACCGCCGGCAGCCGCGCGAGCGCGCCGTCGGACAGCAGGTCGTGCAGGCGTTCCAGGATGGCCGAGCCGAAGCCGCCGTTGGCCTGGTGCTCCTCCAGCGTGGCCACCTGCGTGTAGCGGGCCGCCAGCGCCGCCAGCTGCGCGGTGTCGATCGGATTGACGAACGGGAAGCTGTACAGGTCGATGTGCGGCGCCGATTTTTCCAGGTAGCGCGCCGCGTAGCCGACCATGTCGCCGGTGGCGAAGACGGCGGCGGTGGCGGCTTCGCTGTTGACGCGCACCGGCACGATGCCGCCCAGCGTCAGCGTCGGCGGCTGCGCATGCAGGCGCGGCTCGCCGGCCTTGTTCAGGCGCATATAGCACGGGCCGCGATGCTGCGCGATAAAGGCGGTCATGGCGTCGACTTCGGCCGGGTCGCCGGGCGCCGTCACCACCATGCCCGGGATGGTGCGCAGCATGCCCAGCTCCTCGGTGGTGTGGTGTGAAGTGCTCAGCGGGCCGTAGGCGTAGCCGCCGCCGACGGCGATGATCTTGACGTTGGTGTCGTGGTAGGCGACGTCGTAGCGGATCTGCTCCATCGCCCGCAGGGTCGGGAAGTTACCGATCGAGTAGCAGAACACCGTGTAGCCTTCGAGGCTCAGGCCAGCCGCCAGGCCGACCATGTTCTGCTCGGCGATGCCGACGTTGATGAAGCGGTCGGGGAAGGCCTCGGCGAACGGTTCCAGCACCGAGTAACCCAGGTCGCCGCACAGCAGGAAGATGCGGTCGTCCTGGCGCGCCTGCTCCATCAGGGTCTTGATAAAACTGTTTCTCATGCTTGATCCTTCGACTCTTGCAGCAGTTCGGCGCGCGCGGCGGCGAATTGCGCGGCGTCCGGCGACTTGTAATGCCAGGCCAGCTGGTTTTCCATGAAGCTCACGCCCTTGCCCTTGACGGTGTGGGCGATCACCACGCGCGGCTTGCCGCTGCGGCCCTGCTTGGACAGCGCGGCCGCCAGCGCGGCGTGGTCGTGGCCATCGACTTCGATGGTCTCCCAGTTGAAGGCCTTGAACTTGTCGGCCAGCGGATCGAGGTTGAGCACCTCGGCGGTGCTGCCGAAGCTCTGGATCTTGTTGTAGTCGACCACCAGCGTCAGGTTGTCGAGCCGGTGGTGCGGCGCGAACAGGATCGCCTCCCAGTTGGAACCCTCGTCAAGCTCGCCGTCGCTGACGATGGCGTAGGTGTGCCACGCGGCCTTGCGGCGCTTGCCGGCCAGCGCGACGCCGGCGGCCACCGACAGCGCGTGTCCCAGGCTGCCGGTCGACAGTTCGACGCCGGGCACCTTGTGGTTGACGTGCGAGGTGAAGTCGCTGTCGTTGTCGGTGAAGGTGTCGAGGGCGGCGCGGTCGTAGTAGCCGGTTTCGGCCAGCGTCGCGTACAGCGCCGTGCAGGCGTGGCCCTTGCTGTAGAACAGGCGGTCGCGTTCGGGCGACTTCGGTTGCGCCGGGTCGGATGTCATCAGGCCGCCGTACAGCACCGCCAGCACGTCGGCCACGGAGAAGGCGCCGCCCAGGTGCGAGGCGCGCTTGGTATGGCACATGTGCAGGCATTGCAGCCGGATGCGGCGCGCCAGCGCGGTGGTGGAGGCGGCGTCGAAGGTGTCGGTCATCACAAATAGCTTTCTATGGTGCGGCGGAAGCCGTCGGCCAGCGAGGTGGCCGGATTCCAGCCCAGCGCCCTGGCCTTGGCGATGTCGGGGGCGCCGCGCTGCACGGCGCTGGCCAGGTAGTTGTCGCCTTGCGGGCGCTCGACGTAGCTCAGGGTCAGGCCCTTTTCCGGATACAGCCCGACCAGCAGCTGGCCAAGGCCGCGCATGCTGATTTCGCCGTCCGGGTTGCCGATGTTGTAGGCATGGCCGTCGGCGCCGTCGAACAGCACCTTCCAGAAGCCGGCGACGGCGTCGGCCGAGTAGCAGAACGAGCGCGTGGCCAGGCCGTCGCTTTTGAGGGCGATCGGCTCGCCGCGCAGGATGCAGGCGACGAAGTCGGCGTACACGCGGCCGTCGTCGAGCAGCATGCGCGGGCCGTAGGTGTGGAACGGGCGCACGATCTTGACCGGCACGCCGTACTGGTGGCTCCACGACACGCACATGTTCTCGCCCATGCGTTTGCTCTCGGCGTAGCAGGCGCGCACCGACGTCGGATCGACCACGCCGTAGTCGCCCTCGGCGGTCGGCACGCGGGCGGCGGCGCCATACACCTCGCTGCTGCTGAAGTACAGGAAACCGAGACTGGCGCTGGCGCGGGCCAGCTGCAGCAGCGCCGCCGTACCCAGCGTGTTGGCGCTGAGCGTGCCGACCGGATCGGTCGCGTAGTATTTGGGGCTGGCCTGGCTGGCGGCGTGGATGATGTAGTGCGGCCGCTCGGCCAGCGTGAACGGCTCGCTGATGTCCTGCTCGATGCAGACCAGGTCGCGCCGGCCGCCGTCGCCCAGATGGTGGGCGTAGCGGCGTTCGAAGCCGGCGCGGTTGCGCACCATGGCGAGCACGCGGATATCGAGGCCGCGCGTCTCGTTCAGGAACAGCATGGTCTCGACCATGTACGACGGCAGGAAGCCGGAGGCGCCGGTGACGCAGACGGTGCGTCCGCGCAGCAGCTCCCAGTCCAATCCCGGCGTGGCCACGATCGCCGCCATGTCGGCGGCCTCGATCGGATGGCGGGTTGCGTGGGTCATGGCGCGCCTCAGAAACCGACGCCGAAGAATTCCTCCAGCTTGGTGATGGTGAAGTCCAGCATCTCGCGGGTCAGGCCGGGGAAGACGCCGATCCAGAAGGTGTCGTTCATCACGCGGTCGGTGTTGGTCAAATCGCCGGAGACGCGGTAGTTACGGCCGATCATGTACGGCTGGCGCGTCAGGTTACCGGCGAACAGCAGGCGGGTGCCGATCTTGTTCTGGTCCAGGTAGGTCAGCAGGTCGACGCGCGCGACGTTGGCCTCCGGCTTGAGCGTCATCGGGAAGCCGAACCACGACGGGTCGGAGTTCTCGGTCGCTTCCGGCAGGATCAGGAACTCGGCGCACGATTGCAGGCGCTCTTTCAAGTACGCGAAGTTGTCCTTGCGGGCCTGGATGAAACCGGCCGCGCGGTCGATCTGCGCCAGGCCGCAGGCGGCCTGCATGTCGGTGATCTTCAGGTTGTAACCCAGGTGGCTGTAGGTGTATTTGTGGTCGTAGCCGGCCGGCAGCGTGCCGAAGCACTGGCAGAAGCGTTTGCCGCAGGTGTTGTCCTTGCCCGGCGGGCAGTAGCAATCGCGGCCCCAGTCGCGGAACGACTCGGCGATCATCTTCAGTTCCGCGTTGTTGGTGAACACGGCGCCGCCTTCGCCCATCGTGATGTGGTGGGCCGGGTAGAACGACATGGTGCCGATGTCGCCGAAGGTGCCGACCATCTTGCCGTCGTAGGTCGAGCCCAGCGCGTCGCAGCAATCCTCGATCAGCCACAGATTGTGCTTTTTGCAGATCGCGACGATCACTTCCAGGTTGTACGGATTGCCCAGCGTGTGGGCCAGCATGATGGCCTTGGTCTTGGGCGAGATCGCCGCTTCCAGCTTGGTGACGTCGATGTTGTAGGTGCCCAGTTCGACGTCGACGAACACCGGCACCGCGCCGAACTGGATGATCGGATTGACGGTGGTGGGGAAGCCGGCGGCCACGCCGATGACTTCATCGCCCGGCTGGATCGCGCGCGGTCCCAGCTTCGGCGACGTCAGCGTGTTGAACGCGACCAGGTTGGCCGACGAACCGGAATTGACGGTGATGAGGAAGTCCACGCCGATCAGCTTTGCCAGCTTGGCCTCGAACTGGTCGTTGAAGCGGCCGGTGGTGAGCCAGGCGTCGAGCGAAGCCTCGACCATCAGTTCCATTTCCGGCGCGCCGACCACCTTGCCGGCCGGCGGGATCACCGTCACGCCGGGCTCGAAGGCCTTCGGCACGCTGGCCAGCGCGCCGTACTGGCCCACCAGCTTGATGATTTGTTCGCGGAGTTGTTCCTTGCTTTGTGCTTCACTCATGATTGCGGCCTTGGTTGTATGCGCTTGTGCATGCGCTTAAAGATGTGCGGTGTTTTGATAGGTGTCGATTTGCGCCAGCGTGAAGGCGCGCATGTCGGCGTTGGCGGCATAGGCCTTGTGCCAGCCGACGATCATATCGATCGTGTGGCCCAGGTGCCAGCGCGGCTGCCACTGCAGGCGGGCGCGGGCCTTGGAGCAATCGAGCTTCAGGTAGTGCGCCTCGTGCGGTTGCGGCGCCTGGTCCAGCTCCCAGCCGGCGCCTTCGCCCCAGCTCTCGCACAGGCGCGCGATGATCCACTCGACCGGGCGGGCGTCGATGTCGTGCGGGCCGAAGTTGAAGCCCTCGGCATAGGCCGCGCCGTGCGTGTACAGGTGCTCGGCCAAGGTCAGGTAGCCCGACAGCGGCTCGAGCACGTGCTGCCACGGGCGGATCGCGTGCGGGCTGCGGATGCGCACCGGCTTGCCGGCGGCGATGGCGCGCACCATGTCGGGGATCAGCCGGTCCTCGGCCCAGTCGCCGCCGCCGATCACGTTGCCGGCGCGGCCCGAGGCCAGCGCCACGCCATGCTCGGCGTATTTTTCAGGATTGAAGAACGACGAGCGGTAGCCGGCCGTCACCAGTTCGGCGCAGGCCTTGCTGTTGCTGTACGGGTCGTAGCCGCCGAAGGCCTCGTTCTCGCGGTAGCCCCAGGCCCACTCCTTGTTTTCGTAGCACTTGTCGCTGGTGACGTTGACCACGGCCTTGATGCCGGGCGTGTGGCGCACCGCCTC
>JBDSKP010000272.1:0-3398 GCA_039916925.1 Duganella sp. | reverse complement strand
GCAGGCCGGCCTCGAGCAGGCTGGCCAGCTGGCGCGTGAACAGCGCCAGTTCGGTGGTCGACAGGCGCTCGCCGAAACCGCGGCTCTTGGCCACGCCAGCGGCGTCGACCTGGGCGGCGATGGCGTCGACCTTCAGCGGCACCAGCCCCAGGGTGCGCAGTTCGGAGCGCGCCGAGCGGGCGCTGTCGGAATTGAGCACGCCTTTTTTGGTGGCGCCGCCGGCGTCGACGGCTTCATAGCGGAATGCGGGCATGGTCTTCGGCCTAGTCTTTGGTCACGCGCAGCAACTCGGCCTGCGTGGTGATGCCGGCCGCCAGCCAGCGCTCGCCATCGTCGCGCATGGTGTGCATGCCGCTGGCGATGGCGGCCGCCTTGACCTCGGCCTCGGAGGCGCGGTTGTGGATCTGCGCGCGGATCTGCTCGGTCGTCTCGAGGAACTCGTAGACGCCGACCCGGCCCTGGTAGCCGGTGTGGCCGCAATGTTCGCAACCGACCGCGTGCCACAGCTGGCCGTCGAAGCGCTTGCAGTGGCCGCACAGCTTGCGCACCAGCCGCTGCGCCAGCACGCCCAGCAGCGACGACGACAGCAGGAACGGTTCGATCCCCATGTCGAGCAACCGGGTGACGGCGGCGGCGGCGTCGTTGGTGTGCAGGGTCGCCAGCACCAGGTGGCCCGTCAGCGACGCCTGCACGGCGATCTGCGCCGTCTCGAGGTCGCGGATCTCGCCGATCATGATGACGTCCGGGTCCTGGCGCAGGATCGCGCGCAGCGCCTTGGCGAACGTCATGTCGATGCGCGGATTGACCTGGGTCTGGCCGACGCCGTTCAGGTCGTACTCGATCGGGTCTTCCACCGTCATGATGTTGGTGGTGGCGGCGTTGAGCAGCGACAGCGCCGCGTACAAGGTGGTGGTCTTGCCCGAGCCGGTCGGCCCGGTCACCAGCACGATGCCGTGCGGCTGGTTGATCAGCGCGTCGAACTTCGGCAGCATGGTCTCGCTCATGCCCAGGTGGTTCAGGTCGAGGCGCCCGGCCTCCTTGTCGAGCAGACGCAGCACGGCCCGTTCGCCGTGGCCGGTCGGCAGGGTCGACACGCGCACATCGACCGGCTTGCCGCCGATGCGCAGGGTGATGCGGCCGTCCTGCGGCAGGCGCTTTTCGGCGATGTCGAGCTGCGCCTTGATCTTGATGCGCGAAATCAGCGAGCCGTGGATCGCCTTGCGCGGACGCACGATGTCGCGCAGCGAACCGTCGACGCGGAAGCGCACCACCGAGGTTTGCTCGAACGGCTCGATGTGGATGTCCGAGGCGCTGTCGCGCAGCGCCTGCGTGAGCAGCGCGTTGATCATGCGGATCACCGGCGCGTCGTCGGACGATTCGAGCAAATCCTCGATCGCCGGCACGTCCTGCAGCAGCTTGGTCAGGTCGAGCTCGGCGTCGAACTCGTCGGCCACCATCGAGGCGTTGCCGCCGGCGCTGGCGTAGGCGGTGGCGATGGCCGTCTCGAGGTCGGCGCGCGTCATGCTCTTGAGCTGGATGCGGCCGAAGCGGCGCGACACCTCGGCGATGGCGGCCGGCGCCGTGGCGCCGCACACCATGACGTCGACCGTGTGCTCGGCGGCGTCGCTGTGCTGCGCCAGCACGACGAAGTCGCGGGCGAAGGCGTAAGGTAAAAGGTTACTCATGGCGGTCGCTCATCTCACTGCGCGGGTGGTTGCGGTGGTTGCTGCGGTTGTTGCTGCGGTTGTTGCTGCGGTGGTTGCTGCGGTGATTGCTGGGGCTGCAGGTTCTCGGCGCGGCCCGGCACGCGCGGGATCGGCGCCTGCGGGATCGGCTTGGCGACCACGCCGCCGCCACTGAGCACGCCGTTTTGCAGCGCCGGCAGCACCGGCTGGCCCAGATCCTGGACCAGCACGCTTTGCGGCGGCTTGATCTGCTCCTGCGACGTGCGCATGTAGTCGTAGCGGTCGGTCGCCAGGGTGGTGCTCTGCTCCTGGTTGCGGATCACGACCGGGCGCAGGAACACCATCAGGTTGGTCTTCTTGCGGCTGTGGGTCTGGTACTTGAACAGGTTGCCGATGACCGGGATGTCGCCCAGGCCGCGCGTCTTGTCGGTGCTGTCGCCCTCGGTGTCCTCGATCAGGCCGCCGAGCACGATGATCTGGCCGTCGTCGGCGATGACGTTGTTCTCGATCACGCGCTTGTTGATGGTGATGCCGGCGGTGGCGCCCAGTGTCGATTTGTCGACGCTCGACGTCTCGTGGTAGATCGCCAGCTTGATGGTGCCGCCCTCGGAAATCTGCGGACGCACCTTCAGCGTCAGGCCCACCTCCTTGCGGTCGATGGTCTGGAACGGGTTGCTGTTGGTGCCCGACGTGGTGGTGAACTGGCCGGTCAGGATCGGCACGTTCTGGCCGACCGAGATCGTCGCCAGCTCGTTGTCGAGCGTGATCATGTTCGGCGTCGACAGCACGTTGGCGTTGCCGTCGGACTCCAGCGAGCGCGCCAGCATGCCCAGGCCGAGGCCGCCGGCGACCTGCTTGAACAGGCCCAGCGTCAGACCCGAGCCCGGCAAAGTCGGCGTGGTCGTCGACGAGACGCCGTTCAGCAGCGAGGTGGCCAAGGTGCCGATGTTGTTGTTGCTGCCGCCGACGCTCGACGACTGCAGGCCGCCGACCCGGTACTTGCTGTTGGAGTCGCCGGTGGCGCCGAGCCATTGCACGCCGAATTCGGACGCCTTGTCGGACGTCACCTCGACGATCAGCGACTCGATGTAGACCTGGGCGCGGCGCACGTCGAGCTGGTCGATGACGGCGCGCAGGTTGCGGTAGATCGCCTCGGGCGCCGTGATGATCAGCGTGTTGGTGGTGGCGTCGGCCTGGATGTAGCCGGCCTGGCCGCCGCCGCCCTGCTGCTGCTGCGAATTGCCGCCGCCGGTCAGCAGCGGATTGGTCGGGCCGGTGCTGCCGCCGCTGGCCGAGCTGCCGCTGCTCTGGCCGCCGAAGCCGCCGGTGTTGCTGCTCTGGCCGCCCATGCCCTGGCCGGCCTGGCCGGTTTGGCCGGTGCCGGTGCCGCCCTGCTGGTTGGTCGACGACGTGTCGCCCGACACCAGCGCGCGCAAGGTCTGCGCCAGTTTGGCCGCCTCGGCGTTTTTCAGGTAGACCACGTGGACGTTGCCCAGCTCCTGGGTCGGCTGGTCGAGCTTGGCGATGAGCGACTTGGCCAGGTTGGAGCGGGCCGCCGACGGCGCGCGCAGGATCAGCGAGTTGGTGCGCGGATCGGCCAGCACGCTGACGCGCCCGGCGTCGCCGCCGGTGCCGGGCGCGCCGGCGCCGCCGCTCGCGTCCATCAGCTTGTTGACCATCGCCGCCAGGTCGCTGGCGATGGCGTAGCGCACC
>JBDSKP010000271.1:0-2802 GCA_039916925.1 Duganella sp. | reverse complement strand
CCCCCGCCGGGCGGTGCGGGTTTACCGCGCCGCTCGTGCTGCCACAGCACGTCGCTGCCGCCGCCGAAACGGTTCAGCACCCGCGACAGCACGAACATCAGATCCGACAAGCGGTTCGCGTACTGGCGCGGATGCTCGTGGATGGTTTCCGTCTTGCCGAGGGTGACGATGGCGCGTTCGGCGCGGCGGCACACGGTGCGGCACACGTGCGCCTGCGACGCCGCCCGCGAGCCGGCCGGCAGAATGAATTCGGTCAGCGCCGGCAGGGTGGCGTTGTACTTGGCCAGCAGCGTGTCGAGCCGCTCGACGTGGGCCTCGGTGATCATCTGGTAGCCGGGGATGCACAACTCTCCGCCCAGATCGAACAGGTCGTGCTGGATCGTCACCAGCTCCTCGCGCAGGTCGGCGGGCATGTCCTCGCACAGCAGCAAGCCGATGTGCGAGTTCAGCTCGTCGACCTCGCCGATCGAGTGGATGCGCACGCTGTCCTTGTCGGTGCGGCTGCCGTCGCCAAGGCCGGTGGTGCCGCCGTCACCGGTGCGGGTGGCGATTTTTGAGAGTCGATTGCCCATGTGTGGCTCCTGATGTCGGTTATTTGCCGGCGATGCTGGCGCGGGTCGGGTCGTAGGGATGGAAGCCCGGCGTGTTCCAGAAGGCTTCGGTCCCCTTGGCTTCGTACATGGCGATTTCCTCGTCGTACATCGGGAACAGGCCGGCCAGGTGGATGGTGCGGTCTTGCAGCTCGAATTTGACCTGCTCCTTGGTCAGGAATTGCGGACGGTAGACGAAGCAGGCGTTCATCGCGCTGTCGCCGGACATGGCGACATCCAGGGCGAACGACGACTGGTAGGCGAACGAGCGCTGGTTGAAGAACTCCTGCGCGAGGTAGGCCGCGCTCTTGCCCCAGCCTTGGTCGGTGGTCTTCAGCGTGAAGCTCAGTTCCGGCTTGCCGTGCACCCAGTCCGGGTGGCTGGCGTTGGACAGGCCGGCGGTCACGGCGGTCAGCATGCCCGGCGCGGGGAAGTCGGCGAAGTAGAAGATCATCATGCGCGGACGGCCGCTCAGCGTGATTTCGGCGATTTCCGTCGCCTGTCTGTTGAAACGCCGCTCCAGCGCCAGCAGCCACTCTTTTTCAAAATTGTATTCCATACTATCCCGAGGAGTTTATATAGCGACGGCCGGCAGATTATACGCCGCGTATCCGCCAAAGATATCGCCTGGCCGGGCGTTTGTGCTTACAATCGAGACTCCCTCGTGTTTTCAGGCGCCGCACCCATGAACACTGCCATACCCGAAGCTGCCATGTTGGCCGATATCGCCGGCCGTCGCGCCCAGGTTTCCGCGGCGCTGCACCAGGTGCTGCCCGCGCGCGCCATACTGTCGGCGCCAGAGGATACCCGGCCCTACGAATGCGACGGCCTGGCCGCCTACCGCCAATTGCCGATGATCGTCGTGCTGCCCGACACCGAGGCGCAGATCGTCGCCGTGTTGGGCGTGTGCCGCGAACTGAACGTGCCGATCGTGCCGCGCGGCGCCGGCACCGGCCTATCCGGCGGCGCGATGCCGATCGTCGACGGCGTGGTGCTGTCGACAGCGCGCCTCAACCAGATCGTGCGCATGGACGCGTACTCGCGCACGGCGGTGGTCCAGCCGGGCGTGCGCAACCTGGCGATCTCCGAGGCGGCGGCGCGGCACAATTTGTACTACGCGCCCGATCCGTCGTCGCAGATCGCCTGCACCATCGGCGGCAACGTGGCGGAGAACTCGGGCGGCGTGCATTGCCTGAAGTACGGCCTGACGGTGCACAACGTGCTGCGCGTGCGCATGGTGACCATCGACGGCGACGTGGTGGAGCTGGGCGGCGAGGCGCTCGACGCCCCGGGGCTCGATCTGCTGTCGGTCTTCATCGGTTCGGAGGGCATGCTTGGTATCGTGACCGAGGTGACGGTCAGGCTGATCCCGAAGCCGGCGACGGCGCGCGTGATCATGGCGTCGTTCGGCCGGGTGGTGGATGGCTGCGAGGCGGTGGCCGCGCTGATCGCGGCGGGCATCATCCCGGCCGGGCTGGAAATGATGGATCAAACCTCGTCGCGCATGGTGGAGCCGTTCGTCCGGGCGGGCTACGACACCGACGCCGCCGCGATCCTGCTGTGCGAGGCCGATGGCACCGCCGAGGAGGTGGAGGAGGAGATCGCCCGCATGTCGGCCGTGCTGCAAACGGCCGGCGCCAGCGCGATCGCCGTGTCGCAGTCGGAGGCGGAACGGCTCAAGTTCTGGTCCGGCCGCAAGAACGCGTTCCCGGCGGCCGGCCGCATCTCGCCGGACTACTACTGCATGGACGGCACAATTCCGCGCAAGCGCCTGGGCGAGGTCCTGACCGGCATCGCGGCCATGGAGACCAGGTACGGCCTGCGCTGCGCCAACGTGTTCCACGCCGGCGACGGCAATCTGCATCCGCTGATCCTGTTCAACGCGAACGTGCCCGACGAATTCGAACGGGCCGAGGCCTTCGGCGCCGAGATCCTGGCGCTGTGCGTGGCAGTCGGCGGCACCATCACCGGCGAGCATGGCGTGGGCATCGAAAAGATCGATTCGATGTGCGTGCAGTTCGCGCCTTCCGAGCTGGAGGCGTTCTTCTCGGTCAAGCGCGCTTTCGATCCCGCCGGCCTGCTCAATCCGGACAAGGCGATACCGACCCTGAACCGCTGCGCCGAATTCGGCAAGATGCGGGTTGCCAAAGGCCAGTTGAAGTTCGCGCACCTGCCGCGTTTTTAGGAGCAACCTTGCAAGCGATAGTGGAAC
>JBDSKP010000270.1:0-3528 GCA_039916925.1 Duganella sp. | reverse complement strand
GTCGTTGAGCGGCACGCGGAAGCCGCCCACGCCCTCGACCACCACCGCGTCGGAGGCGGCGTTGATTTCGACGTAGGCCGCCAGGATCGGCACCGGCGAGATGACGCTGCCTTCCAGCGCGGCGGCGATGTGCGGCGCGGCCGCCTCCTTGAGCAGGAACGGCGTGGTGATCGTCGGCAGCAAGTGGACGTTGCCGGCGGCGGCCAGCTGGTCGCAGTCGTCGTTGTGCCATTCGCCGTCGCGCAGCTCGGCGCCGGCGGCCACCGGCTTCATGCCGCACACGCGCACGCCGCCCGTGGCCAGCTTGTGCACGATCGCCGACGAGACCAGCGTCTTGCCGATCTCGGTGTCGGTACCGGTGACGAAACAGCAAAAGCGCGGCGGCAGGCCGTTGGCCACCACGGCCGGCTGCGCCCGCGCCTCGGTCTCGTCGGCGACCGCCGGCGCGTCGGACGGTATATCGACTGCTATGACGGGATCATCGAGGCTCATCTGACGTCCTTTCCAATGCCAATACATTAAGGGCGGCGATCAACCGCGCGACTTCCATGCTGCTATGACCGGCCGACAGCGTCACGCGCAGGCGCGAGGTGCCTGGTGCGACGGTTGGCGGGCGGATGGTGCCGACCCACAGTCCCTGGCCGTACAGGGCCGCGCCGGCGCGCATGGTCTCGGCATTATCGCCGATCAGGATAGGTTGGATCGCCGTCTTCGACGGCAAACGCCGCCAGCGATGAAGTTTGAGCCCAACCTGGCCATCGTCCAATTGTGCCACCAATGCACCCAGGTGGGCGCGCCGTTTTATACCTTCCTGGCCCTCGATCAGCTCGATGCTGGTCAGCAGGGCGTGCGCCAGCGCCGGCGGCGTGGCGGTGGTGAAGATGTAGGGGCGGGCCTTCTGGATCAGCGTCTCGATCACCGTCTCGTGCGCGGCCACGAACGCGCCGCCGACGCCGGCGGCCTTGCCCAGGGTGCCCATGTAGACCAGGTGCGGCGAGCGCAGATTGAAGTGCTCCAGGGCGCCGCGGCCATGGTCGCCGAGCACGCCGAAGCCGTGGGCGTCGTCCACCACCAGCCAGGCGCCGTGTTGTTCGCACAACGCCAGCAAGGCCGGCAGCGGCGCCAGGTCGCCGTCCATGCTGAAGACGCTGTCCGTCACTACCAGCTTGGTAGCGGCGTTGCTGGCCTCCAGCATCGCGCCCAGTTTTTCCAGGTCGGCGTGCGGATACACCCGGACCCGTGCGCGCGACAGGCGCGCGCCGTCGATCAGCGAGGCGTGGTTGAGCGATTCGGAGAAGATCTCGGCCTCGCGGTCGGCGGCGGTCAGGCCGGTGATGATGGCCAGGTTGGCCATGTAGCCGGTGCAGAAGGTCAGCGCGCGCGCCGACTCCAGATGGTCGCCGACGAATTCGGCCAGCCGCTCCTCCAGCATCGCGTGGGCGCGGCCATGGCCGCTGATCATGTGCGAGGCGCCGCTGCCGACGCCGTGGATGGCCACGCCCTCCTGCAGCGCGAGCTTGAGGCGCGGATGATTGGCCAGGCCCAGATAGTCGTTGCTGCAGAAGGCCAGCAACTCGCGGCCGTCGACCGTCACGCGCGGTCCGCACGGCGTGTCGACGGTGCGGCGCTTGCGTGTCAGGTCTTGCTCGTCGAGCGCGCGCAGTTGTTGTGTGAGTTGATTCAGCAGCTTCATCGTCAGCCCGCCATCGTTTTGTCGAACACGGCCAGCGTGTTGGCGGCCAGGCCGTCGATCTCGTCGTCGCTCAAAATATACGGCGGCATCATGTAGACGGTGGCGCCGATGGGGCGCATCAGCAGTTCGTGTTCGACCGCCGTGGCGAAGAAGCGGCGCGAAAAGTCCGGCGTGGCGTCGATGGCGTCGAAGGCCCAGATCATGCCGCGCTGGCGGAAATTGCGCACCCGCCTGTGTTGGGCCAGCGGTTGCAGCGCGGCCGTCAGGCGCGCGGCCTTGGCCTTGTTGGCGTTGAGGACGTCGTCGTCTTCGAAGATCTGCAGCGTCGCCAGCGCGGCGCGGCAGGCCAGCGGGTTGCCGGTGTACGAGTGCGAGTGCAGGAAGCCGCGCGTGACGTCGCTGCTGTAGAAGGCCTGGTAGATGTCGTCGCGCGTCATCACCAGCGACAGCGGCAGGTAGCCGCCGCTGATGCCCTTGGACAGGCACAGGAAGTCCGCCCAGACGCCGGCCTGCTCGCAGGCGAAGAAGGTGCCGGTGCGGCCGCAGCCGACGGCGATTTCGTCGAGGATCAGGTGCACCTGGTGGCGGTCGCACAGTTCGCGCACCAGCTTCAGGTACAACGGGTCGTGCATCGCCATGCCGGTCGCGCACTGCACCAGCGGTTCGATGATGATGGCGGCGATCTTGTCGGCCTTTTCGACGAACAGGCGTTCGACGTCGGCGGCGGCGCGGCGCGCCATGTCCTGGGTCGTTTCACCCTCGACGGCGTTGCGCGCGTCCGGGGACATCACCGTTTGCGACGCGCGCAGCAGCGGGCCGTAGGCGTCCTTGAACAGCGCGACGTCGGTGACGGCCAGCGCGCCGATGGTCTCGCCGTGGTAGCTGCCTTTGAGGCAGACGAATTCCTGCTTGGCCGGTTTGCCGTTGTTGCGCCACGAGTGGAAGCTCATTTTGAGCGCGATTTCCACGGCGGAGGCGCCGTCGCTGGCGTAGAAGCTGTGGCCCAGCACATGGCCGGTCAGCGCCGACAGTTTTTCCGACAGCTCGATCACCGGTTCGTGCGTGAAGCCGGCCAGCATCGCGTGTTCCAGCGTATCGAGCTGGTCCTTCAGCGCGGCGTTGATGCGCGGGTTGGCGTGGCCGAACAGGTTGACCCACCAGGAACTGATCGCGTCCAGGTAGCGGCGGCCTTCATGGTCGTACAGCCACGCGCCCTTGCCCCGGCAGACCGGGATCAGGGGAATAGTCTCGTGGTGCTGCATTTGCGTGCACGGGTGCCATACGCTGCGCAGGCTGCGCGCCACCCATTCGCTTTGTTTGTTGTCTTGCAAGGAAACTCCGATTCTTTAATTCGTCAGCCAATTCGGCTTGCGCTTTTCCAGGAACGAGGCCACGCCTTCGCGGCCCTGCTCCGACGCGCGGATATGCGCGATGCGCTCGGCGGTGTCGGCCAGCAGCGCGTCGTCGACGGTTTTCCCGACCACGTCGCGCACCAGCACCTTGGCCTGGCGCACCGCGTTCGGGCTGTTGTTGACCAGCGCCTTGAGGATTTCCGCCACCCTGGCGTCGAGCGCGTCGGCGGCCACCACCTCGTGGGCGAAGCCGATGCGCAGCGCCTCGCGCGCGGAGAAGCGCTCCGCCGTCAGGAAGTAGCGGCGCGACGCGTTCTCGCCCATGGCCTTGATCACGTAGGGCGAAATGGTCGCGGGGATCAGGCCCAGTTTCACTTCGCTCAGGCAGAAATTGGCCTCTTCGACCGCGACGATGATATCGCAAGCGGCCACCAGGCCCATGCCGCCGGCGTAGCAATCGCCCTGCACCTTGGCCACCACGGG
>JBDSKP010000269.1:0-4861 GCA_039916925.1 Duganella sp. | reverse complement strand
CGCGGCCAAGGCCCAGCATCACGCCGCCGACCACGCCCGTCTTCGTATAAGGCAGCACCACCTTGCGCACCACTTCCCAGCGCGTGCAGCCCAGGCCATAGGCGGACTCCTTGAGCACCGCCGGCACGGTTTCAAACACATCGCGCATGACGGAGGCGATGAAGGGGATGATCATCACGGCCAGGATCAGCGCGGCGGTCATGATGCCGATGCCCATCGTCGGGCCGCTGAAGAACGGGCCGATGACGGGCAGCGGTCCCAGCACGGCTTTCAGCAGCGGCTGCACGTGGTCGCCGAACAGCGGCGCGAACACGAACAGGCCCCACATGCCGTAAATGATGGACGGCACGCCGGCCAACAGCTCGACGGCGGTGCCCAGCGGGCGGCGCAGCGAGGCCGGGCAGATTTCGGTGAGGAACAAGGCGATGCCGAAGCTGACCGGGAAGGCGATCAGCAGCGCGATGCCGGACGTGGCCAGCGTGCCGACGATGGCGATCAAGGCGCCGTATTTGTCGTTGACCGGATCCCATTCGACGGTGGTGATGAAGGCCGGCCCGAACTCCTTGAAGGCCGGCCAGGCGCCGACCATCAGCGAGATGATGATGCCCAGCAGCACCGCCAGCACGGACAGCGCGAACAGCATCGTGGTCTTGTGGAAGAAGAAATCCTGGATGCGCTGGTTGCGCATGGTGCGGTGCATCGCTTGCATGGCAGCTTGCTCGGCAGCGCTCGCCTGGTGCGACTGGCCTGTGCTGGTGTGCATCGACTGCTCCGGTTTTGGAAGTGGCGTGGAAGTGATATCAGCGCTCATATTGTTATCTCGTTGATGTAGGCTAGCCTGCGGCGTCCGGTTGGGCGCAGCAGGCTAACCCCCTCGCCGCCGTGAACTTGCTTGGCGGCGAAGGGAGTCAGGATTAGTAGATGGCCTTGCCCGAAGCGTCTTTCAGGTTGGCTTTCCACGAATCCTGCACCAGCTTGATCACCGAGGCCGGCAGTGGAACGTAGTCCAGTTCGACGGCCGAATTGCCGCCGTTCTTGAAGGCCCAGTCGAAGAACTTGATGACTTCCTTGCCTTTGGCGGCGTCGGCCTGCACCTTGTGCATCAGGATGAACGACACGCCGGTGATCGGCCACGAGTTTTTACCAGCCTGGTCGGTCAGCACGACGCCGAAGCCCGGGGTCTTGGTCCACTCGGCGTTGGCGGCGGCGGCCTTGAAGAACTCGTCGTCAGGCTGCATGAAGTTGCCGTCCTTGTTCTTCAGCTGGGTGTGCGACATCTTGTTCTTCTTGGCGTAGGCCCACTCGACGTAGCCGATCGAACCTTTGATGCGCTGCACGTTGGCGGCGACGCCTTCGTTGCCCTTGCCGCCCACGCCCACCACCCACTTGACGGCGGTGCCGGAACCGATCTTGGTCTTGAACTCAGGATTGGTTTTCGACAGGAAGTCGGTGAACAGGAACGAGGTGCCCGAACCGTCGGCGCGGTGCACCACGGTGATGTCCTCGGCCGGCAGTTTCACGCCGGGGTTGACGGCGACGATTTCCGGTGCATTCCATTTGGTGATCTTGCCCAGATAGATGTCGCCGACGATCTGGCCGGTCATTTTCAGCTGGCCCGGGGTCACGCCTTCCAGGTTGACGATGGTGACGACGCCGCCCATGATGGCCGGGAACTGCATCAAGCCTTCGGCGTCCAGGTCTTCCGCCTTGAGCGGCATGTCGGACGCGCCGAAGTCGACGGTCTTGGCTTTGATCTGCTTGATGCCGGCACCGGAACCGACGGACTGATAGTTGAGGCCGTTGCCGGTGGCGGCTTTGTACTGCTCGGCCCACTTGGCGTAGATCGGATACGGGAACGTGGCGCCGGCGCCGGTCATATCGGCGGCGCTGGCGGCGGACGAGAATGCCATGACGGCAGACACGCCCACTACCAGGGAAGAGATCAATTGTTTGATTCGCATTTCAAGTCCTTTGTTATGACAGGTTAGGATGCTGCGCAGTCTACCGGCCCAATATGACAGGTTTATGACATGCCAAAAAAATCTGTGAAATAACCATCCGTCCATGTTTCTCGGCATACTTCCCCTATGAGAACGGGTGGAATGTCACAAAATTCCACCCATTATTACAACCGCTTGTCATAATTGTGACAAGCGCGGCGGTCATTTATGACATGCCATGTCACAGAGCCGTCATATTTTCTATTTACACTGTTGCAATCATTATTCTGTCGATACAGGCTAGAATTACACCATCTGCAAAGTGACCAAAAAGACATGAAGCCCGACTTACATGCTGAAGTAAATAAGAACTCTGCTTTTCTGGACCGGGAACTGTCGCAACTGATGTTCAACCGGCGGGTGCTGGCGCAAGCCGAAGACAAAAGCATTCCCTTATTGGAGCGCCTGCGCTATCTGTGCATCGCCAGCAGCAACCTGGACGAGTTCTTCGAGGTGCGCGTGGCCAGCCTGCTGGCCGCCGGCAGCGTCGACGGCTCGCTGGCCACCCACCCCGCCCTGGTGGCCACCTTGTCGCGCATTTGCGAGGAATGCCATGTATTGGTCGAGCACCAATATGAGATCCTCAACCAGGAGGTGCTGCCCGAGCTGGCGGCCAACGGCGTGCACCTGGTGCGCCACAACGACCGCAACGAGGCGCAGCGCGCGTGGGTCAAGGAATATTTCGACACCGAGGTGCGGCCGCTGCTGACGCCGATCGGCCTCGACCCGGCCCACCCGTTCCCGCAGGTGGTCAATAAAAGTCTCAATTTCATCGTCTCGCTCAATGGCAAGGACGCCTTCGGCCGCGGCACGGCGATCGCCATCGTCAAGGCGCCGCGCGTGCTGCCGCGCGTGATCCGCCTGCCCGACGAACTGTCCGACAGCGGCGGCGTGTCGTTCTGCCTGCTGTCGTCGATCATCCACGCGCACATCTCCGACCTGTTCGCCGGGCGCGAGGTGATCGCCTATTCGCAATTCCGCGTCACCCGCGACAGCGACCTGTGGGTCGACGAGGACGAGGTCAAAAACCTGCGCCAGGCGCTCAAGGGCGAGTTGCAGGGCCGCCAGTTCGGCACCTCGGTGCGGCTGGAGGTGGCCAAGAACTGCCCGCCGGAACTGTCGCAATTCCTGCTCGACCAGTTCGGCCTGCATCAAAGCCGGCTGTACGCGGTCAACGGCCCGGTCAACCTGGTGCGCCTGACCGAGATCATGGACCACGTCGACAATCCGGCGCTGCGCTTCCCGCCGTTCTTCCCCGGCATCGCGCAAAAGCCCGGCAGCCCGGACATCTTCGCCGCGCTGCGCAAGAGCGATATCCTGCTGCACCACCCGTTCCAGTCGTTCCAGACGGTGATCGACTTCATCCGCAGCGCCGCGCTCGATCCGGCCGTGGTGGCGATCAAGCAAACCATCTACCGCACCGGCATGAACTCGGACCTGATGGAGTCGCTGATCACGGCCGCGCGCATGGGCAAGGAAGTGACCGTCATCGTCGAACTCAAGGCGCGCTTCGACGAGGAGGCCAACATCAATTGGGCCGACAAGCTCGAGCAGGCCGGCGCGCAGGTGGTCTATGGCGTCGTCGGCCTGAAGACGCACGCCAAACTGGCGCTGGTGATACGCCGCGAGGACAACAAGCTGCGCTTCTACGCCCACCTGGGCACCGGCAACTACCATCCGACGACGACCAAGTTCTACACCGACTTCGGCCTGCTGACCTGCCACCAAGGCATCAGCCAGGAGGTCAACGAGGTGTTCATCCACCTGACCAGCCTGACCAAGCCGCACCGGCTCACGCATTTGTGGCTGGCGCCGTTCGCGCTGCAAAACGAGATCATCAAATGCATCCGCAACGAGGCGCGTATCGCGCGCGCCGGCCGGCCGGGACGTATTATTGTTAAAATAAATGCACTGGTCGACGAATCGGTGATCCGCGCGCTGTACGCGGCGTCCAAGGACGGCGTCAAGATCGACTTGATCGTGCGCGGCGCGTGCACCTTGAAGCCGGGCGTGCCGAGCTTGTCCGAGAACATACGGGTGCGCTCGATCATCGGCCGCTACCTCGAGCACAGCCGCATCTATTATTTCCGCAACGATTTGGCGCACGACGTGATGCTGGCCAGCGCGGACTGGATGAGCCGCAACCTGTTCCGCCGCATCGAGGTGGCGTTCCCGGTGCTGGACAAGACGCTGAAGCGGCGCGTGCTGTCGGAGGGCTTGAATCCTTACCTGAAGGACAACCTGAACGCGTGGGAGCTCGAGGCGGACGGACATTACCAGCGCCGCAAGGCGCGCGGCAAGCAGCCGCCATTCAGCGCCCAGCAATATCTGATGGAGTCGCTGGGCACGCCGGGCGCGTCCCTCGGCGAGGGCTGACAACAATAACGCGGGCGGGCCGGAAGGCGCGCCGCTGGGATCTTTTTCTAATGATGGTCAGGAGAAAAGCATGGATCTCATTTTATGGCGGCATGCCGAGGCCGAGGAGGCGGCGGCCGGCATGTCCGATCTGGAACGGGCGCTGACGACCAAGGGCGTCAAGCAGGCGCGGCGCATGGGGCAATGGCTCGATTCCCAGTTGCCCGACAGCTGCCGCATTCTGTCCAGCCCCGCCGTGCGCACCTTGCAGACGGTCGACGCGCTGGGGCGCAAGTTCAAGATCCACACCGACCTGGCGCCGGGCGCCGATCCGGCCGACATCCTGAAGGCGGCCAACTGGCCGGGCAGCAAGGATTCGGTGCTGGTGGTCGGCCATCAACCGACGCTGGGCCAGGTTGCCGCGCTGCTGCTGACGGGCGACGATTTCGAATGGGAACTCCGCAAGGCTAGCGCGTGGTGGTTTGCGCAGCGCGATCCCGGCAACG
>JBDSKP010000268.1:0-2837 GCA_039916925.1 Duganella sp. | reverse complement strand
TCGCCGGCGATGGTCTTGATCAGCGTCGACTTGCCGGCGCCGTTCACACCCAGCAGGCCGATACGCTGGCCGATCTGCAGCGAAAACTTGATGTTGTTGACGATGGTCTTGTGCGTGATCTCGCCGGTCGCTTCGTCTTCGATTTTGTAGCCGGCGTTGACCTCCTCCATCACCAGCAGCGGATTCGGAGCGCTCAGCGGCTCGCGGAATTCGAACGAGAATTCGGCGGCGGCGCGCAGCGGCGCCAGTTCCTCCATCTTGGCCAGCGCCTTCATGCGGCTCTGCGCCTGGCGGGCCTTGGAAGCCTGCGCCTTGAAGCGGTTGACGAACGATTCCAGGTGGGCGCGCTTGCGCTGCTGCTTTTCGAGCGCGCCGGCGGCCAGGATCATCTGCGCCGCGCGTTGACGTTCGAACGACGAGTAGTTGCCCGAATAGCGTTTCAGCTTGCGCTCGTCGATGTGCACCACACGTTGACCACTTCGTCGAGGAAGTCGCGATCGTGGGAGATGATCAGCAGGGTGCCGGCGTAGCGTTTGAGCCAGTCCTCGAGCCAGATGATCGCGTCCAGATCCAGGTGGTTGGTCGGTTCATCGAGCAGCAGCAGGTCGGACGGGCACATCAGCGCCTGCGCCAGGTTCAGGCGCATGCGCCAGCCGCCGGAGAAGCTGGCGACGGGCTGCTGCATCTGGTCGATCGTGAAGCCCAGGCCGAGCAGCAACTGCTCGCCGCGCGACTGTACGGTGTAGGCGTCGGCGTCGGCCAGCGCGCTGTAGATCTCGCCGATGGCGATGCCGTTGTCGGATGATTCGGGCTCCGATTCGAGCCGCGCCAGTTCCGCTTCCAGCTTGCGCAGGGTAACGTCGCCGTCGATGGCGTAATCGAGTGCGGCGCGGTCCAGCGGCGGCGTTTCCTGCGCCACGTAAGCGACGCGCCATTTTGCCGGGAAGTCGATTTCGCCCTGGTCCGGGTGCAGCTCGCCGCGCATCATCGCGAACAGGCTCGATTTGCCGGCGCCATTGGCGCCGATCAGGCCGATCTTGTCGCCCGGGTTCAGTGTGACATCGACTTGTTCCAACAGCGGCTTGGTGCCGCGCATCAGACTTACTTGTATAAAGCGGATCATTTGTTCTTGTTCTTTACAGTTTGAGCTGGTCGGCGGTCAGCAGGAATACCATGTCGTCGCCGGCGCTGGTGGTGAGCCAGGTCAGACCCAGCGCGCCAAAGGCGGCTTCGGCGAATTCGCGCTCGTTGCCGATTTCGACGATCAGGATGCCGTCATCGGTCAGGCGCTCGGCGGCGCCGGCGACGATCTTGCGCACCAGGTCCATGCCGTCGCTGCCGCCGTCGAGGGCGATTTGCGGTTCGGCCAGGTATTCCTTCGGCAGCTTGGACATCGAGGTCGAATTGACGTACGGCGGATTGGTGATAATCAGGTCGTACTTCTTGTCCGGCACATTGGTGTACAGGTCCGACTGGATCAGCGTCAGACGGTCTTCCAGTTTGTAGGTGGCGACGTTTTTCTTCGCCACTTCCAGCGCGTCGGCCGAAATGTCGACCGCGTCGACGTGGGCGTCGGGGAAGGCGTCGGCCAGCATGATGGCCAGGCAGCCGGAGCCCGTGCACAGTTCCAGCACGTTGTTGATGTTATCCGGCTGGTTGACCCACGGCGCGAAATAGTCCGGGATCAGTTCCGCGATGAAGGAGCGCGGCACGATCGTGCGTTCGTCGACGTAGAAGCTGTAAGTGCCCAGCCACGCCTCGTTGGTGATGTAGGCGGCCGGCACGCGGTCGACCGCGCGGCGGTCGATCACCGCCAGCACGGACGCGACTTCCTCCGGCAGCAGCCGGGCGTCCAGGAACGGCTCCAGCTTGTCCAGCGGGAGCTTGAGCGTGTGCAGGATCAGGTAGGCCGCCTCGTCGAAGGCCTCGACGCTGCCGTGGCCGAAAAACAGCTGGGCGGTGTTGAAGCGGGTGACGGCATAGCGCAACAGGTCGCGCGGCGTGGTGAAAGGGGTCGTGTTCATGGTTATCTCGGTAAAACGGCAATCGGTTCGCGCACGCCGCGCATCCTGCGCGGTCAGGCCAGCAGGTTTTCCAGTGTTCGGCGATAGATATTCTTCAGCGGATCGACAAAACGCAGCTCGATATGCTCGTCGATCTTGTGGATACTTGCGTTGGGAGGCCCGAATTCTATCACTTGGGGGCAGATCTGAGCGATAAAGCGTCCATCCGAGGTGCCGCCGGTGGTCGACAATTCGGTGTCGACGCCGGTTTCGGACTTGATCGCCGCCGACAGCGCGTCGCTCAGGGTGCCGCGCGGGGTCAGGAACGGCAGGCCGCTCAGCGCCCATTTCAGGTCGTAGTGCAGATCGTGCTTGTCGAGGATCGCGTGCACGCGGCGCTTCAGGTCCTCGTGGGTGCTGGCGGTCGAGAAGCGGAAGTTGAAGTCGATGACCATCTCACCCGGAATGACGTTGTTGGCGCCCGTGCCGCCGTTGATGTTGGACATTTGCCATGACGTCGGCAGATAGTATTCGTTACCCGTGTCCCAGACCTCGGCCACCAGCTCGGCCAGCGCCGGCGCGGCCAGGTGGATCGGGTTCTTGGCCAACTGCGGGTAGGCGATGTGGCCCTGCACGCCCTTGATCGTCAGTTTGCCCGACAGCGAACCTCGGCGGCCGTTCTTGATCACGTCGCCCAAGGTCTCGTCGGACGTCGGCTCGCCGACGATGCAGTAGTCCAGCGTCTCGCCGCGCTCCTTGAGGATATCGCAGACGACGACGGTGCCGTCGGTGGCCGGGCCTTCCTCGTCGCTGGTGATCAGGAAGGCGATCGAG
>JBDSKP010000267.1:0-2882 GCA_039916925.1 Duganella sp. | reverse complement strand
TAGGCGATGTAGCTGTGCCCCGTCACCCAGCCGATGTCGGCGGTGCACCAGTAGACGTCGCTCGGCTTGATGTCGAAGCTCCATTTCATCGTCAGCGCCGCCCACAGCAGGTAGCCGCCGCTCGAGTGCTGCACGCCCTTCGGCGTGCCCGTCGAGCCGGACGTGTAGAGGATGAACAACGGGTGCTCGGCGTCGACCCATTCCGGCTCGCATTCGGCCGCCTGGTTGGCCACCAGCTCGTGCAACCACAGGTCGCGCCCTTCCTTGAAGGCGATCGTGCCGCCCGTGCGGCGGTAGACAATGACGTCCTTGATGGTGTCGCAGCCGCCCAGCGCCAGCGCTTCGTCGACGATGGCTTTCAACGGTAGGTGCTTGCCGCCGCGCAGTTGCTCGTCGGCCGTGATGACGGCCACCGCGCCGGCGTCGATGATGCGCTCCTGCAGCGATTTGGCCGAGAAGCCGCCGAACACCACCGAATGCGTGGCGCCGATGCGCGCGCACGCCTGCATCGCGGCCACGCCTTCGACCGACATCGACATGTAGATGATGACGCGGTCACCCTTCTTGATGCCGCGCGATTTGAGGCCGTTGGCGAATTTGCAGACCTTTTCGTGCAACTCGCGGTAGCTGACGGTGGTCGATATGCCGTCGTCGGCCTCGAAGATGATGGCGGTCTTGTCGGCGTTGCCGTTCTGCAGGTTGCGGTCCAGGCAGTTGTACGAGACGTTCAGGTGGCCGTCCTCGAACCATTTGTAGAACGGCGCGTTGTCTTCATTGAGGGTCTTGGTGAACGGCTTTTGCCAGACCAGATGCTCCTTCGCCAGACGCGACCAGAAGCCTTCGTAGTCGGCCTCCGCTTCCGCGCACAGCGCGTTGTAGGCGTCCATGCCGGCCACCGTCGCTTGCGCCGCGAACGCGGCCGACGGTGTGAAAACGCGGGATTCTTGTGGTCCTTGTTGCGTGGTAGTGCTGCTCATGCTTGTCTCCAGTGTTTGTAATCATTTTGCACCAACATAAACTTTATCGCTTACTGAGCCCTTACAGACTGCCAGCCGCGGCGGAGTTGTGCAATTTTACCAACATTTCTGCGGCATTACGGCCAAGCGCCGCGCCGCGACACGACGGTGCGATTGCTGGGCAGCACGTGTAAAATGTCGGCATCCTTATGTAGTCTGCCTCATTTTCAGGAGCACCGCTTTAATGACCGATCCTAAACCCAAGCTGCGCCCTCTGCCAGCGTTTATCTTCATGACCCGCTGGCTGCAGTTGCCGCTGTACCTGGGCTTGATCCTGGCGCAGTGCGTCTACGTGTTCCATTTCTGGGTCGAACTGAAGGACCTGATCGGCGCCGTCATGGGCAACGAGGCGTCGCTGCAGCATATCTTCCAGGCCGTCGCCGTGCCCAACGGCGCCACGCCGTCCAAGCTGAACGAAACGACCATCATGCTCGTCGTGCTGGGCCTGATCGACGTGGTCATGATTTCCAACCTGCTGGTCATGGTCATCATCGGCGGCTACGAGACCTTCGTGTCGCGCATGAACCTGGAGGGCCATCCGGACCAGCCAGAGTGGCTATCGCACGTCAACGCTTCCGTGCTGAAAACCAAGCTGGCCATGGCGATCATCGGCATCTCGTCGATCCATCTGCTGAAAACCTTCATCAACGCCGGCTCCTACGACGCCAAAGTGCTGATCGCGCAAACCGTGATCCACATCGCCTTCCTGCTGTCGGCCATGGCGATCGCCTACACCGACCGCCTGACGACGCTGACGCATCAAGATTCCAAGTCCCACTAAGCACCACTCCTTCCCTCGCGAGAACATCATGACCATCATAAAGCAAGAAGACCTGATCGAATCCGTCGCCGCCGCGCTGCAGTACATCAGCTACTACCACCCCGCCGACTACATTGAGCACCTGGCGCGCGCCTACGAGCACGAACAGAGCCCGGCGGCCAAGGACGCGATCGCGCAGATCCTGACGAACTCGCGCATGTGCGCCGAGGGCAAGCGTCCGATCTGCCAGGACACCGGCATCGTCAACGTCTTCCTGAAAATCGGCATGGGCGTGCGCTTCGAGGGCTTCACCGGCACCGTCACCGACGCCGTCAACGAGGGCGTGCGCCGCGCGTACAACTTCGACGACAACAAACTGCGCGCCTCCATCGTCGCCGACCCGCACTTCGACCGCAAGAACACCAAGGATAATACGCCGGCCGTGGTCCACATGGAACTGGTCGAGGGCGACACCGTCGACGTCAAGGTCGCTGCCAAGGGCGGCGGCTCGGAAAACAAGTCCAAGATGATCATGATGAACCCGTCCGATTCGCTGATCGACTGGGTCATGAAGACCGTGCCGACCAGGGGCGCCGGCTGGTGCCCGCCGGGCATGCTGGGCATCGGCATCGGCGGCACCGCCGAGAAGGCCATGCTGATGGCCAAGGAAGTGCTGATGGAAGACATCGACATGTTCGAGCTCAAACAGCGCGGGCCGCAAAACAAGCTGGAAGAACTGCGCATTGAACTGTGCGACAAGATCAACTCGCTGGGCATCGGCGCGCAGGGCCTGGGCGGCCTGACGACCGTGCTCGACGTCAAAATCATGATGCACCCGACCCACGCGGCCTCCAAGCCGGTGGCGATGATTCCGAACTGCGCGGCCACGCGCCACGGCCACTTCGTACTGGACGGCTCCGGCCCGGCCTACATGACGCCACCTCCGCTGTCGACCTGGCCCGACGTCTCGTGGGCGCCGGACACCGAAAAATCCAAGCGCGTCGACCTCAACACGCTGACCAAGGAAGAAGTCGCCTCTTGGAAGCCGGGCCAGACCCTGCTGCTCAACGGCAAAATGTTGACCGGCCGCGACGCCGCGCACAAGC
>JBDSKP010000266.1:0-7599 GCA_039916925.1 Duganella sp. | reverse complement strand
TGGTAGCCATGGCGATATTTTATGACAGCGCGCCCGCTCCGGGGCGGACGCGACGGCGCGGGGAGGGCGGCCTCGCGCGACCCGTCCGCGCCGGCGCCCCAAGGTTATGCTGCTCGAGCCCGCGATTGGCGCCTGCGCATCAGGCCCACCATGCCCAGCCCGAACGCCATCATCACGTACGCGCTGGGCTCGGGGACGGCAGTGGTGACGGCGGTGACGCGTACCGTATCGATGCCGATGTAGTTCGAATTGACCCCGAACAAACCGCCCTCGGTGACCGTGTAGCGGAACGCGAAGGCGCCGCTGGTCGGACCGGTGAGGCCGCTCAAGGTGGCGCTGTAGCGGGTCCATTCTTCCGGATAGCCGCCGACCGCCAAGGTGGGATTGATGCTGATCAGCAGCGTGGAAAAGGTGCCGACGCCGGTCGCGGTGGTGCCGACGTCGGTGGCCCCGACATTGCTGAAGCGCACTTCCAGCCGGTCCGGCCAATCCGACGCCGTGGCGGTACGGGTGTAGAACGACAGCGTGTCGCCGTTGCGGTAGGTGGAGGTTGGCGCGATCAGCCATGTGCTGATGGTGGAGACGTCTCCGCCCGACGCGAAGTTAGCGGCGAGATAGGAGTTCGGCGCGCCCTGGTGCGCGTCGAAGACCAGCTCGTTGCCCTGGAACCAGCCGACCGTGCCGGGCGGTTGGCTCAGGTTGTTGACGGTCCAGCCGGCGGGAATGCCGGCGTCGAAGTTCTCCGTCAACGGATCGGCCCGGGCGGCGGCGCCCAGGCCTAAGGTCAACGCCAACGCCACAGCGGAAACGATCGCGGATTTGAATTTAACAGCCATCTTAACCTCCATCAATAAAGCGGAAAACGGCGAGCGGATGCGCACCGTATTGGTCAAAATAGCATGATTAACTTATTTACATTAAGCTTAAACAACCGCGCTTGAGCTAGATCCCGAACCCGGTCGACTGGGGGAACCGGGCGCGCGTCGACTCCTATTACTTGGTCAATGCGCCTGCGCCATCTTGCCCAGCGCAACCTTCAGGCTGGCGCTGTCCAGCGAATTGACCAGTTGCGGATGGCCGGCGAAAAAGGCCGCGACGCGCTCGACGACGCCCGCATTGTGCTGCTGCGCGGTGGTGGCGATTTCGGCGACCTGCGGCGGCGTGATGTCCGCCACCTGCTGCGGCGTCAGCGTCGCGTGGCCATTTTGGGTGAACAGGTCGCCGACGCTGGCGGCCAGCGCGGTCAACATCGCCGGGCTGACGTCGTCCAGCAACTGGTTCAGCAGCCCCGCTTGCAACTGCGGATCGCTGCGCACGAACAGCTGGCTCACCAGTTGGCCGAAGGGCGGGGTCTCGTTCGACACGAACGCGGCAGCCAATCCGTGCGCGATGGACGAGCGCGGCGCATCGCCGGCGACATGCGAGAACGCCTGCGCGATGCCTTCCGGATCGGTGGCGGTCGGATGGCCCGCGAACTGCTGCAATAAGTTTCCGAGGTCAAATCCCATGGCTGCTCCCAGTTAAAAAGGCCAGTCTAGCCGGATGGGAGGACCATGTCTGTTCGGGTCTTAACGTCCGGTAAATTCACGTGCGACATTGTGTTTATTTTTATGATAACTTAGGGGGCTATTGGGAGAGAGCATATGCAAACAGAACAACGACGTAACGCTTCGCTGAGCGCGGCGGTGGAACACGGGATTTGGCTGGCGGAGTCGCAGGGCAGCGCGATCGCGTGGGCCTACATGCAAACGTACAAGGTCCCGGCCGAAGCGATCCGCCGCGTGCTGGCGTATCCGGAAACCCGCCGCAAAAGCGACACCCACCGTCATTGAGCCGGATGGCGCCACGGCGCCATGATGTTCCGGCCCCCGGACAACAAAAAAACCCGCGTGGCCTGGTGGCGATGCGGGTTTTGTCGTTTGGTGGAGCAGTGTGACGCATATTCATGGTGCCGGGAGCCGGAATCGAACCGGCACGCCTTGCGGCGCGGGATTTTGAGTCCACGGTGAAATCCATATAAATCAATTACTTATCCCGCCTTTCAGTTCCGCAAATTTTTTAGATGGGTCAAAAGTTCCGGGGGCTACAAAGCGGCATCGCGGCATTTTTCGGAACTGCCGCCGAGTCGATCTGATGCGCTAGCAGGAAGGCGCATGGGCGGCTGGGTTAGGTCTGCCGACGATAGTCCTGTTCATTGACGGACGCAGCTACGAGGGCAAGCTTGAGGCGGCACTGGCCGGCTGCCTCTGATATTGCGCAATGAGGCCGGCGCGCAGGCTTGATCCTCTCCAAGTGGATCAGCGCGCGGCCCGCGAACAATGGGGCATCTCATCTGACAGGAGGTGCCATGCCACACATCTATAATGACGTCCGCAAACTGGAAGGGAAGCCGCTGATCGGCGATGGCAATTGCGTAGCACTGGTGCAGCAGCTCACCGACGTGGGGTGGACTGGCAGCTGGCGGCCAATGGTTCGGGTTCTTGATGCGGGGTATATTCGGGTCGGGGCCGTGATTGCTACCTTTGATAAATACGGCCGCTATGCCAATAGACCCAGGGGTAACCACGCGGCGCTCTTCTTGGGTATGGGGCCATTGGATATCAAGACTGGACGCCCGAGCTACATCCTGGTGATGGATCAGTGGAAAACTCGGGCCGCTGTCGGTGCACGAAAAATACTCCCACGGGAAAAATTGAAGGCGGACGGTGGCATATATGAGGATTCCGACAATGCTGAGACTTTCTGGGTCGTTTGGTAGGCTGGCGGCGCTTCTTCTGGTGCACTCCGCCGTGATCGGCGCGCCACTTGCCTTGCAGTGTCCCGCGAGGTATCCGGAACCGGAGCGCCTGAAGAAGATGCTTGCGAGCGGCTGGCGCGCGTCCGCAGCAGGCGCGGTGAACGCGCCATTTGATCAGGCGGGTGCCCTTACTGGCTCGCCGGAGGAGAACGCCGAGCTTCGCGGCTCCGAATTCCCGAACGGCACCGGCTCGCGGTTCAACTTTCTCGGGACGGCGGAAGACGGAGAAAAGTGGGTTTTCTGTAGCTATGCGGCGGAGCAGGGCCGTGTCCGCTTGTTGCATGCTGTTCCCATTGCGACCAAGCGTTGCGAAGCTCACGTAAAAAGATCGGCTGAGCGTGCGGTCGCAGCAACCATACGATGCGATTAGTTTCCCTATGCCGCAAATTCGATGCGTCGTCCGACCTCAGGCCCGTCGGCCCCGGTATTCAAGGCCCGGCTGACCGCGAACCATTCGAAGAGGTCGACGTCGAGCGATATTGGCGGAACTCAATGCTTTTTGCGGAACTAATGAAAACGGGTTTCAAGCAGCGTGACCGCTTGAAACCCGCATGTATCCTGTGGTGCCGGGAGCCGGAATCGAACCGGCACGCCTTGCGGCGCGGGATTTTGAGTCCCGTGCGTCTACCTATTCCGCCATCCCGGCAACGCGACCCGCATTATCACTGATTTGCCCAGCAGCCGCAAGCCTTGATGCGCACTATTTGGTTTTTAAGCAAGGGATCGGCCACTCTGGCCAACCCGGCCCGGTTCGACGCAGATCAAATCCGCTGCATTTTGTCTCGATGAGTCCTTCTTTTTAGGCGCGACAATGGGCGCATGAACGATCCGCATATTCCTGTAAACCGTATAAACTTTAATCCCGTGGGGCGGAGGGCGCTATGGAATTGTCCGAACGAGTCGATATGCTGGCGGCGCGGGTCGATGCGCTGGCCGAGCTGGTGAAGGCCGCCCACGGCGAGCAACTGGAAGCGCATGGCGAGCTGCTGACGGATCACGGCGAGCGTCTGCCCGCCCTTGAACGGGTGCTGAGCCATCACGGTGAACAGATCGCCGCCTTGCGCAGGGAAGTGGCGGCGCTGACCGTCAAGGCCAGCGTGCTGGAGGAGCGGTTGAATGCCTTGATGGGGCGGGTGCAGGCGCTCGAGCACGAGGTCTCGCAGCTGCGCGCCGAGGTGACCGGGCTTTCCGTCAGGGTCGATCTTCTCACGGTCCGGCTCGACCGGGTTGAGCAACGCCTCGGCCGCGTCGAGCTGGTGATGTGGTTGCTGGTGGCCTCCAACCTCGCTCAGTGGGCCTTGCTCCTCATTCTCATTCTCCGTCGCTAGGCCGCCTTGAGCAAGCGCTGTTGATGCTGTTGCTCCAGCAGCGCGAAGATGGCGTCCTTCGACAGCACATACTGATCCATCAACACCTCCTTGAGTTCGCTGATCTGCTCGCGGTAGTCGTTAATCGATTGCAGCGTGTACGTGTAGAGCTCGTCCGCCTTGGCCTGCACCTGGTCCAGATCGTTTTCCTTGTTCTTGAACTGCGAGTAGTCCAGCTTGGAACGCGAGTACATCGACAGCTTGTTGACCATCATGTCGAGCATCGACGTCGCCTTCTGGATGTCGTTCTGGCTGCCGACCGAGATGCCGCGCGCGCCGTAGAACATTTCCTCCGCCGCCACGCCGCCGTACAGCTGGATCACATCGCGCTCGAGCTCTTCGAGCGTGCGCAGCGCGACGTCGTCCGACGCCGACAGCACATAGCCGAGCGCGCCGAGCTTGGACACCGATTCCGTGCTGATCTTGAGCAGCGGCGAGCGCTGCTTGACCTCGGACAGCGGCAGGCCCTCGCGCAGCCACGGATCGATCTGCATGAAGAAGTGGCCCAGCTCGTGCAGGGCGACGCGTTCGCGCTGGCGGGTTTTCTCGGCCGTGGTGGCGCGGTCGGTCAGGCCGATGGTGGCGCGCTCGAAGGCGCGGAACATCAAATCGGTGTTGATCACCGCTTTTTCCTGGATGGCGATCATGCTGGCGCGCTCGACCACGGTCTGCAACAGCGCCGGGCTGAGGTTGGCGGTGATTTCGGCGACGTGGTCCAGATTGAGCGCGTTCCAATCGACGCAGCCGTCGGCCTTGCGCGCCAGGAAGGAGCGCAGCAGTTCGCTGCGCTCGCCCTTGTTGGGCAGGCGGAAGTTGATCTTGACCGAGAAGCGGCGCAGCATCGCCTCGTCCATTTGCGACGAGGCGTCGTCGAAGTTGGAGGCGACCACCCAGATCACGCCGGCGCCTTTGTCGCTGCGCACGCCGTCGAGCAGGCCGAGCAGCGTGTTGGCGGTGTCGTCCTCCCATTTCTTTTCGCCGCGGCCGCGCGGCATGAACAGGCCCTGCGCCTCGTCGAGGAAGATGATGCAGCTGCCGTGGCGCAGGCCTTGCGGTGCAGCGCGTGCAGCGCCTTGGAGCCGCCGCCGATGTAGCCCGATTCGAGCGCCGAGGCCGACGCCTGGATCAGCGGTACGTTGAGGCGCTTGGCCAGATAGCCGGCCAGCTTGGTCTTGCCGGTGCCGGCCGGTCCGGTGAGCATGACGTTGAACGGCTTGTCGATGTCGTGCTCGCGGTAGACGGCGCGGTTGCGGATCATGTCTTCCAGGTGCAGCACTTCCTGCTTGATGTCGGCCATGCCGATCAGGTCGTCCATGCTGCCGTGTAGCTGTTCCGGATTGAGCACGGTGGCGCTCACGCCGCTGCCGGGGATGCCGTGGCGCAGCATGAACAGCACCATCCCGATCAGCAGGATATCGACCACGTGGCGGCGCAGGAAGCCGCCGGTGCGGCCCAGCATGCTGTCGTCCTCGTCGACCAGCACCGCCTTGTGCGACGCCAGGTAATCCTCGCGCGCGATGGAGTAGGGGATGTTATTACGCAGCAGCACTTCGCGTTCCAGGCTCAGGTGCGAGGTGCTGGGCACTTTGATCACGTGCAGCACCGGGTCGCCCTTGAGCTTGAAGATGTAGCGCGGCGCCTCCGACAGCGGCGCGGCCACCATCAGGTATTCGAGCCGCGCGCGTTGCGTGGCCAGCGCGGTGATTTGTGAAATGTCCTGCGAGCGCATGATCGGGCCGGTGTCCTGCGGCACGTCGCTGCGCCAGCTCAACAGCACGGCGGCGGCGATCGCCAGCAGCGCCAACGCGGCGCGGACGTAATTGTTGCGTAGTGCGGATTGAAGTTTGTAAAGAGTAAACATGTGCGCATCCAACCAGGAGTGGGCAGCTGAGTGTCGGGCCGGTGCGCGGGGGTGGGGCGCAGCAGTCGAGGCCGCCGTTGCCGGCGCGCGGTGTGGCGCAGCCGGGTGTTGCCAAGGGTTATCGTGGGACGAATCTTGTGTAACTAACATGCCGTGCGGCAACTCGTCCTATGCGAACTATAGCGGTCCTTTTTCGTTTTGTCTCGCGTTTGATCAACAAAAAAGTGTGTCGCGCAACAGCCGAGGGTGGCCGGCGCCTGGCCCGGCGGACGTGGCCCGCGCGCAATCCGTTCGTCGCCGTTTTTTGCTTTTGACGACCGTCGTTTCGCCGCCCGTCGCAAACGCCGGATATCGCGGCGGCGATTTGCTAATGTGATCACGTCAGCCGCTGAACAGCACATTCCAGCGGTGATCCCCGAGCAGTTTATCCAACCGACAACCTTACGGAGCACACATGAAAGCTACCCTGTTCAGCATCGCCGCCGCACTCGCCCTGACCTCGATGTCCGTCGCCCACGCGGACGACAGCAGCGTGCAGATCAAAGCCCGGACCGCCCACTACTATGTGGCGCCGAGCGAGTTCGCCAGCTTCAAAAACACCTACGCGTTGACCAACGGCCAGATCTTGCAGTTCACGCAAAATGGCAACCGCTACTACACCCAGCTCGACAAGGGTGAGCGCGTGCGCTTGTTCGCGGTCTCGCCGACGGTGTTCATGACGGAGGCGGGCACCCGCATCGTCTTCACCGAGCAGGGCGAGACGGTCGGCCTCAGCAACTTCGAGAAGCTGCCGATGGCCGCCAAGCTGCCGGCCAACACGATGATGATGGCGCACCGTTGATGGCGCGGGCGCCCGCGCGGCGGGCGCCGACGTTCGATATGCCTAGTCGGCCCGGCGGTACAGGCGGAAGCGTTCGGAGCGGTCCGCCGGACGGCGTCCCTCCCAAATCAATTCCCACTGCTTGCCGCGATGTTGCGGCTGGATCTCGCGGTTGTCGCGCACCTTGGTGCTGTCCTGCAGCAGCAATAGCTGGCAGCGCCCGCCCTCGACGCCGGCGAACGGCAGTTGCGCGTAGTAGGCGAACGACGCGCGTTGCGCCGGCCCCACATTGGTTTCGATGCAATCGGCCCGCGGCGGCAGCTTCTGGGCGATCTGGCGCGCCACGCTGGCGTAGCTCTTGCTGTAGTTGACGTCCGGCAGGAACAAGGTCATCAGCAAGACCCAGATCAGGATCAGGCCGCCGGAGGACAGCACCACGGCGCGCCACAGCACGGTCGGCCGGCGCGACACGCGCCAGTGCACCAGCACGAACCAGCCGGCGGTGGCCAGCAGCGCCACCGGCACGGCGACCAATCCCACCTCGGGCACGAAGCCCGGCACCAGTTTCAGCGCGTTCTTGGCCGCCTGCGCCGGCCAGCCGGTCAGCTTGGCGATCCAGAAAATCCAGATGACGGCCGCGCACAGGGTCAGCGCCATGACCGAGAACCAGTCGATGGCGTTGATGGCGCCGCGCTTCATCGTCAGCAGGCCGAAGGCGGCCATGACGGCCAGCGGCGGCAGCAGCACCAGCAAC
>JBDSKP010000265.1:0-1822 GCA_039916925.1 Duganella sp. | reverse complement strand
GTGTCCTTGGAGACGTCGACGTTGATCACCGCCTCCAGGTTGGGGATGTCCAGGCCGCGCGCGGCGACGTCGGTGGCCACCAGCACCGAGCAGCTGCGGTTCGAGAACAGTACCAGGATCTCGTCGCGCTCGCGCTGTTCCAGTTCGCCGAACAGGGCCAGCGCCGAGAAGCCCTTGGCGCGCAGGTCCTCGGCCAGTTCGCGGCACTGCACCTTGGTGTTGCAGAAGGCGATCGCCGATGCGGGCTTATAGTGGCCCAGCAGCGTGCCGACGGCGGCGGTACGCTGGTCGAAGCCGATCTCGAAGAACAGCTGCTCGATCTTGCTGTTGTCGTGCTGCGCCTCGACCGTCACTTCGACCGGATCGGCCAGGAAGGAATCGGTGGCGCGGCGGATGTCGTCCGGATAGGTGGCCGAGAACAGCAAGGTCTGGCGGCGCTTCGGACAGGCGCTGACGATGCCGGCGATTTCGTCGTAGAAGCCCATGTCGGTCATGCGGTCGGCCTCGTCGAGCACCAGGGTCTCGACCTTGGACAGGTCCAGCGTGGCGCGGCCCAGGTGGTCGCGCACGCGGCCCGGGGTGCCGACGACGATGTGGGCGCCGTGTTCGAGCGAGGCGATTTGCGGGCGCATCGGCGAGCCGCCGGTCAGCACCAGCACCTTGACGTTGCCGGTGCTGCGCGCCAGGCGGCGCAACTCGTTGGCCACCTGGTCGGCCAGCTCGCGGGTCGGGCACAGCACCAGCGCCTGCACCGCGAACCACGCCGGATTCAATTTCGCCAGGATGCCGATTCCGAAGGCGGCGGTCTTGCCGCTGCCGGTCTTGGCCTGGGCGATCAGGTCGCGCCCGGCCAGCACCGACGGCAGGCTTTGCGCCTGGATGGTGGTCATCTCCTTGTAGCCGAGCGAGTCGAGGTTGGCGAGGAATTCGGTGGTCAGCGGCAGGCTGGCGAAGGCGGTGTTGTCGCCGGTGGGCGCGGTGGTGTCGGTGGAGGTCATGATGTCAGGCCTGTTCAAAAAGGACGTAAGCACAGTCTAACAGGCTCCGTTCCGGCCCTGATGCTGTGTGCGGTGGTGATTAGTTCGGTGCCCACACCGGCAGGCCGGTCAGGTCCAGGGTATCGTCGCGGACCCAGACCGGCAAGCCGCTGGCGTCGGTCGGATCGAGCAGTTCGAGTTGTTCCTGCTTGAGCTGCGCGCGTCTGGCGCGTGGCGCCGGTGGACGCTTCGCTTCCGGTTCGAGCGGCGCGGCCGGGCTGAAACCGGGCAGGTCGAACGTGGCGTTGTCTTTTTTATCTCTCATTCCAAAATCTCGTGCCCACGGCGCCGTCGAAAAGGCGCCGCTCAAAACAAAAGCCCGGCTGCAGGAGTCGGGCTCAGTGAGGTAATAGCCGCGATTGTAGCACAACGGCGCGGCCTTCAGGTCAATCAGCGGAAGCTCAAGGCCCCCGTCAGGTCGCCCGGCGGCGTGGCCTGGCGCGCGGCGAAGGCCTCGTTGCGCACCTTCAGTCCGTGCAGCAGCGGCAGATCGTGCAGGCGGGTGATGAAGCGTAGGATCGACGTGGTGTCGTAGAAGCTGTGGTCGACCTGGCCCTTCTTGGCGAACGGCGAAACGACGATGGCCGGAATACGCGAGCCGGGGCCCCAGCGGTCGCCCTTGGGCGGGGCCACGTGGTCCCACCAGCCGCCGTTCTCGTCGAAGGTGATCACCACCACCATGTCCTTCCACTGCGGGGACTTCTTCAGGTGCTCGACGACGTTGGCGATGTGGGCGTCGCCGGATTCGATGTCGGAATAGCCGGCGTGCAGATTCAGGTTGCCCT
>JBDSKP010000264.1:0-4379 GCA_039916925.1 Duganella sp. | reverse complement strand
AAAGCTGGGCGCGCATGTCGTCGGACATGATCGAGACGCCATGAAAATAACCTTCCACCAGGTCGCGCGACAGCGCCTCGAAGGTGGTCTTGGCGCGGAACACGCGCGGCGCCCAGTCGGCCTTCGGATACCAGCGCCCCAGCAAACCGAACACCGGCTTGCGCAGGCCGGCCGGAATGCGGCCGCGCACGCGGTGCTCGTTCATCGCGTAACGGTAACGGCGGTAGCCGGCCAGGTTCTCGTCGCCGCCGTCGCCGGACAACGCCACCGTCACCCGCTGGCGCGCCAGTTGGCACACGCGGTAGGTGGGAATCGCCGAACTGTCGGCGAACGGCTCGTCGTACAGCCCGGCCAGCGTGTCGAGCAGCGCGTAATCGTCGGTGCCGACGTTGCCGGTGTAGTGGTCGGTGCCGTGCCGCGCCGCGACCTGGGCGGCGTAGTCGGATTCGTCGAAGGCCGGGTCCTGGAAGCCGATCGTGCAGGTGTTGACCGGCTGATCGCTCATACCGGCCATCATCGCCACCACGGCGCTCGAATCGACGCCACCGGACAGGAAGGCGCCCAGCGGCACGTCGGCCACCAGCCGGATGCGCACCGCCTCGCGCAGCCGTTCGATCAATTCGTGCTCGACGTCGGCGCCGGCCATCGGCGCGTGCGGCGCGAACGGCACATCCCAGAACTTGACCGGCGCCGCCAGCGGCGCGCCCACCTTTTGCGTCAGCCTGTGGCCGGGCGCCAGCTTCAGCGCGCCCTGGTAGATGGTGCGCGGCTCGGGGATGTAGCCGTAGGCGAAATAATCCTCGACCGCGCGCGGGTCGATGCGGCGCTCCAGGTCCGGCAGCGACGCCAGCGCCTTGAGTTCGGAGCTGAAGGCGAGGAAGCCGTCGGCCGTCAGACAGTAATACAGCGGCTTGACGCCGAGCCGGTCGCGCGCGAGGAACATCACCTGCTGGTTGCGGTCCCACAGGCCGAAGGCGAACATGCCGCGGAAGCGGTGCACGCAGGCCTCGCCCCACTCCTCCCAGGCGTGGACGATCACCTCGGTGTCGCAGCGGGTGCGGAACACGTGGCCCAGCGCCTTCAATTCGACCGTCAGCTCGCGGAAGTTGTAGATCTCGCCGTTGAAGCACACCATCACCGAACCGTCCTCGTTGCCGAGCGGTTGCAGGCCGGCGGCGAGGTCGATCACCGACAGGCGCCGGTGGCCGAAGCCGATGCCCGGCTCCAGGTACAGGTCGGCCTCGTCGGGGCCGCGATGATGCTGGGTCTCGTTCATGCGCGACAGCACCGCGCGGTCGATCCCGCGCTTGCCGCGTATATCCATGATGCCGACTATTCCGCACATGATGCCACCCGCCTTTTGAGTTTAAGTTTTCGTTCGCACAGTTCGTCGTACAAAGCCTGGTAGGCGGCCACCATCGCCTGCATGCCGTAATGCCGCGTCACGCGCAGGCGCGCCGCCAGTCCATGTTCGTGCACCAGCGCCGGGCTGCCGGCGTAGCGTTCCAGCGCGGCGGCCAGCGCCTCGGCGTCGCCGGACGGCACCAGCGTGCCGGTGGCGCCATCGGCCACCACCTCCGGCACGCCGCCGACATCGCTGCCGACCACCGGCACGCCGCTGGCCATCGCCTCCAGCGCGGCGCCGGGCGTGCCCTCGGCGATCGACGGCAGCGCGAACACGGTCAGCCCGCGCAGGATCGCGGCGACGTCGTCGCGCTTGCCCGGCAGCCAGACGACGTCGTTCAAGCCGGCGCCGTCGGCCTGCGCGCGCAGCGCCGGCAGCAGCGGGCCGTCGCCGACGACCGCCAGCCGCAATCGCGCCGCCAGGTCGGGACGGCGCGCGCGCAAGGCGGCGAAGGCGGCCAGCAGCAGCGCGTGGTTCTTGACCGGCTCGACGCGGCCGACGCTGCCGATCACCAGGCAGCCTTGGCCGAAGTGGCGTTCCAGCGGTCCCGCCTCGTCGGCCGCCGTGGCCGGGCGGTAACGTTCGGTGTCGATGCCGTTCGGCAGCAGTCGGCTCTTGCGCGCCGGCACCCCGATGACTTCACGGTTCCAGGCCAGCATCTCGGCCGAATTGGCGTAGCAGTGGTCGTAGAACGGGATCATCAGCCGGCGCAGCAGCCGGTGCTTGCGGTTCAGGCCCTTGGGGTCGGCGGCGTCGCGGCCGTGGGCACCGTTGATGCGCACCGGCACCCCGGCCAGCAGCGCGGCCGGCGCGTATTCGATGGCCGACAGGTTGTAGGTGTGCAGGATGTCCGGGCGCAGCCGCCGCAACAGGCGCCACAGCGCGGCGTGGGTCGACAGCGCCGGCCCGGGCGGTTTGTCGAGCGCGTACAGGGCCACGTCCGCCCGGCTGATGCGCTCGGCGAAAGCGGTATAGCCGGTCAGCGCGACCACCGCGTGCCGGTAGCGCCCCGCCGGCATGCGGTTGATGCGTTCGACCATCAGGTTTTCCATGCCGCCGAAGTCGAGCCGGTAGATCAGATGGACGATCAGCGGCGGCATCATCGCGTCGCTCCGGCTGGCGCGCGGACCCGCGCCAACGTGGCGTCCAGCGCCCCCAGGTTGTCGGCGAGGAAGGCGCGCAGCGCGGCGCGGGCCGTCTCGGGGTGCTCGCCGGCGTCGTCGAGCGGCGCGAACAGCATCACGGCGGCGCCATCGTCGCTGCCGGTCAGCACGCGCTGTTTGATCTGCAGCAGCTTGCCCATCGTGTCGCTGGTGGTGGCGCGGCCGTCGATCCAGTACCACTGCCACACCAGCAGCGCGCCGCCGGCGCCTTGCAAGGTCCATTCGCGCACGGCCAGCGCCTCGTCGCGCACCGCGCCGCCGGTGAGGTGCCACGGCGAATCGACCATCGGCGTCACCCGGTTGGTCGACGTGATCAACTTGCTCGATCCGCTTTGATGGCGGTAATACAGCACCGACAAGCCCACTTTGTGGTCCTGCTGCGCGTAATAGCGGCGCAGCGAGGCGGCCGGCGCGCCGAAGCCGGGCTGCCAGCCGGTGAACGCGGCGGTCCGCGGCGCCCGCGCGGGAAAGCTGTCGAGACCGGTCGGCGGCGCCAGCCCGCCGGACCGGTGCAGATAGCCGGCATAGGCGGGCCACACGCCCAGCACGGCCGCCAGGCCCAGCGCCAGCGCGCCCATGCGGGCCGGCGCGGCTTTGGCTTTGGCTTTGGGTACCGGCGTCGGCGCCATCGGCGCCGCGGCCGGCTGACGGTCGCGCCAGCGCGCGCCGATCAGGAACAGCGCGAAGATGACGATGCCGAAAAACAGCCAGCCGTACAGCAGGTGATCGACCCCGACCGCCACCGTCATGTCGCTCATGTGCCCGAGCATCACGATCATATAGGCCCGCAAGCCGTTGGCCAGGATCGGCAGCAGCGCCGCCACCACCACGAACAGCAGCCGCTTCCACCAGCGGGTGTAGGTCATGTAGGCGTACAGCACGCCGGCCGTGACCGAGGCGATCAGATAGCGCAGGCCGCTGCACGCCTCCACCACCGACCACGATCCCGATGGCAGCCTGAAGTTATTACCCTCGTGCAGCACCGGTATGCCGGTCAGGCGCAGCGCGGCGACGGTGAAATTGGCGGTGATCGTCATCAGCGGCTCGATCAGGCTGTCGCCGACGGGCACCGCCAACAGCAGGAACAGCAGCGAAAACGCCAGCACCCGCGCCATGCGCGGCCCCAGCACCGCCAGCGCCGTCAGCGGGAACATCGCGACGAACGCGTACTGGCGCGCCACCTGCACCTCGCCCAGGTCGGCCAGCAGCCAGAGCATGCCGCAACCGGCCAGCGGCAGCAGCGCCGGCCAGTACGGCGCCGGTGTCAGCGTCCGCAAGCGCTCGCGCCGCTGCCACGCCAGCCACAGGCTGATCGGCACGATCAGGTAGCCGTGGGCGAAGGTTTCCGAGCGCGCCCAGATTTCGGCGATGGAAACCGCCGTGCTCCAGTACGCGACCAGCGGCAGCAAGGTCAGCAACAGCGCCCAGACGGCCACGGTGCTCGACGTGCCCGGGCTGGCGCCGCGTGCGGTATCGAGCGCGGCGCCGGGGCTGTTGGCGGTGGTCGGGATGGCGCTCATGTCAGGCGCTCCGTGGCCACGGCTGGGCCGGCCATTGTTCCAGCAGCGCGGACACGGCCGCCAGATTGCTTTCCCATCCGTACAGCAGCTGGACCTTGGCGCGCGCCGCCGGGCCGATGGCCGGATCGGGGGCGCCCAGATAATCGATCGCGGCGCGCGCCAGGGCCGCGGCGTCGTCGGCCAGCAGCAGCTCGCGGCCCGGCACCGCGTCTATGCCTTCCAGCGCCTGGGACGACACCAGCACCGGACGCGCCATCGCCATCGCCTCCAGCACCTTGTTCTGGACCCCGC
>JBDSKP010000263.1:0-4384 GCA_039916925.1 Duganella sp. | reverse complement strand
CCATGCAAATTCCGGGCAAGGAGGAATTCGCCGAGACGATACGCTACTTCCGCCGCCAGATCGATGTGACGGGCGTGAAGCTCAAGCTGGGCGTGCGTGTCACGCGCGAGCAGCTGGTGGCCGGCGGCTACGACGAGGTGGTTGTCGCCACCGGCATCAAGGTGAGGCGTCCGCCGATCGAGGGCATCGATCATCCGAAGGTGCTGTCGTATATCGACGTGTTGCAGAACAAGGCGCCGGCCGGCAAGCGCGTGGCCATCATCGGCGCCGGCGGCATCGGCTTCGATGTCGGTGAATATCTGTTGCACGACCCAAGGCATCCGCTGCCGCTGGCGCTGGATGTCTGGGCCGCGGAATGGGGCGTGAGCCTGAAGGGCGACACGCCGGGCGGGCTGGTCGCGCCTGAGGAGCCGCATCCGGTGCGGCAGCTATATCTATTGCAGCGCAAGACGTCGAAGCTGGGCGCGAGGCTGGGCAAGACATCGGGCTGGGTGCACCGCGCCGTCCTCGCGCGCAATGGCGTGGTGATGCTCGCCGGCGTGCAGTACGACCGGATCGACGATCACGGATTGCACATCACCGTCGGCGGCGAGCAGCGGCTGCTGTCGGTGGATAACGTGGTGGTGTGCGCGGGGCAGGACAGCCTGACCGAGTTGATGCCGTCGGAGGAGGAAGCGAAGGCGAATCCGTCGTGGCCGCGCTTCCGCAAGATAGGCGGCGCCGCGCTGGCGGCGGAGCTGGACGCCAAGCGCGCGATCAGGGAAGGCGCGGAGCTGGCGGCAGGTCTGTAGCGCGTGCGCTAAACCCGCAAGGCGCACAGTCGCGGGGTCGTACCCAATGGGGTACGACCCCTCTCACGGTGGGGGGTGAACGCTCAATGCCCGCCGCTCTTACGCTCGAAATTGTTGACCACGAATTCGGTCATGCCCTTGGCCAGCTCCTCCTCGCCCATGAATATCTTGCCGGCCAATTCGCTGCGCAAAAGCTCCGCCTCCTCGTCGCCGTGCGCGCGCACCACGGTCTTGATATTCGGATTGAGCAAACGCGCCGTCTCGATCATCGCCCGCACATGGAAGGTGTCCGGCGTCGCGATCACCAGCATGCCGGCGCGCGCGATGTGCGCCTGTATCAAAACCGCCGGCTCTCCGGCGTTGCCCGCCACCGCGTGGATGCCTTCCTTGCGCAGCTGGTCGACGATCTCGCGGTTCTGCTCCGCCACCACGAACGGGATGCCGTGTTTGACCAGCACCTCGGCGATGCGGCGCCCGACGCGGCCATAGCCGACCAGCACCACTTGCCCGTCCAGATGCTCGTGCGGCACCGACATCGGCAGCTCCGCCAGCGGATCGGCGGTACGCTCGAACCTCGATTCCACCGTGCCGTCCCTGGTCAGCCAGCGTTCGATCGGCTTGGTGAGCCGGAACACCACCGGGTTCAGGGCGATCGAGATGATGGCGCCGGCCAGGATCAGGCTTTGGCCCTCGACCGGCATCAGCCCGAGCGACAATCCCAGCGCCGCCAGGATGAAGGAGAACTCGCCGATCTGCGCCAGGCTGGCCGACACCATCAGCGCCGTCTTGACCGGATAGCGCAGCAGCACCACCAGCACGAACGCGGCCAGCGATTTGCCGAACACGATGATGGCCACCACGGCCAGCAGTTTGAGCGGCTGTCCGGTGACGATCGACGGCTCGAACAGCATGCCCACCGAAACGAAGAACAGCACCGCGAACGCGTCGCGCAGCGGCAGCGACTCCTGCGCGGCGCGGTGCGCCAGCGCGGACTCCCGCAGCACCATGCCGGCGAAAAACGCGCCCAGCGCGAACGAGACGCCGAAGAAATGCGTCGAGCCATAGGCGATACCGACGGCGGCGGCGATCACGCACAAGGTGAACAGCTCGCGCGAGCCGGTGCGCGCCACCTGCCACAAGATCCACGGGAACAGTTTGCGGCCGACCACCAGCATCAGCGCGATGAAGGCGCCGACCTTGCCGAGCGTGACGGCCAGCGTGCCCCACAGATCGACCTCGCCGGCGGGGATGACGACACCGTGGGCGTCGGTCGGCACGCCGCCGAGCGAGCCGGCCAGCGCCGGCAGCAGCACCAGCACGACGACGGTGACCAGATCCTCGACTACCAGCCAGCCGACCGCGATGCGGCCATTGAATGTATCGAGGATGCCGCGTTCCTCCAGCGCGCGCAGCAGCACCACGGTGCTGGCCACCGACAGCGCCAGGCCGAACACCAGGCCGCCGCCGATGCTCCAGCCCCAGAAATGGGCCAACGCCATGCCGAGCGCCGTGGCGACGGCGATTTGCAGCACCGCGCCGGGCAGCGCCACGCGCCGCACCGCCCACAGGTCGTCGAGCGAGAAGTGCAGGCCGACGCCGAACATCATCAGCATCACGCCGATTTCGGCCAGCTGCGAGGCCAGCGCCGCATCGGCCACGACGCCGGGCGTGGCGGGTCCCAACATGATACCCGCGGCCAGATAACCCACCAGCGCCGGGAGTTTGAGGCGCGTTGCAAGGTAGCCGAACACCAGGCCGAAGCCCAGCGCCGCCGCGATGGTGGTGATCAGGCTGATATTGTGGGGCATGCGCGGGGGGGCTCCTCTAGCGATGGGGGGAGCCCAAGGGTAGCACACGAGCGTGCGCCGACGACAGCCCGTCCCGCGATCAAAAAAAACCGCGCGCCGGGACTATCCTGCCAGCGCCGCCGGCACCAGGCGCATGCCGACGCCGATGCGATTGAAGGCGTTCATCAGCGCGACGGCCATCGTCAGGTCGGCCAGCTCCTTTTGGCCCAGGAAGGCGGCGGCCCGCTGGTAGCGTCGGCAGCTCGCGCGGCAGGCTGGATTCCTGCAAGGCGTTTTTAACGGCGCCGAGGCCTTTGTAGGCTTGCGGGGAGAGATTGAAGATGTCGAGGCGTGCGGTCATGGCGATTCCCTGGTTGATTGCGAATAGCCGTATTGTCGAATTTCATGGCTTAGGCGGGAAGTGCCAAGATTGGTCACCTAAGCTGGGCCATGATTCGCAGGGCGAGTTCGCGCGCGCGCCGTGGCGTCTCGATATTGGTAAAGCCCAGCAGCAGCGCCGACGCCGCGTGCGGCAGCGCGCCGCATTCCGCCAGCGCCAGGGCGAACATGCCGTCCTGCCGCATGCGGGCCGCCAGCGCGCGATCGGTATCCCGGCCCGGCATGCGCAGCACCAGATGCATGCCGCCCGGTTGTGCATCGATGTGCAGATGCCGGCCCAGCACCTTGGTCAGTTCGGCCCCCACCATCTGCCGGCGTTCGCCGTACAGCCGCCGCATGCGCTGGATGTGGCGGGCGAAATGGCCTTCGTTCATGAAGCCGGCGGCGATGTCCTGGGTCAGCGCCGGCCCGCCGGCGACGAAGGTTTCGCGGACAGCCTCGAAACGGCGCACCTGCGCCGGCGGCACCACCAGGTAGGCCAGCCGTATCGCCGGGAACAGCACCTTGCTGAAGGTGCCGGCGTAGAGCACGCGGCCGACGCCGTCCAGGCTTTTCAACGCCGGCAGCGGACGGCCCACCTAGCGGTATTCGCCGTCGTAGTCGTCTTCGACGATCCAGGCGTCGTTGCGTGACGCCCACTTCGACCCACACCTTGTCGCCGGGCCGCAGCAGCGCGCGCGCGGCCAGCTCCAGCGAGTTGCGGTAGCCGGAGGTGACGAACACCTGCGAGGGCGCGCAGTCGATGCCGCGCGAAAGCCGCAGGTAGGTGGCGATGGCGGTGCGCAGCGCCGGCGCGCCGCTATACGACGGGTAGGCCATGTCGGCCGCTTGCGTCGCGCGGATCGAGCGCGCCGCCAGCGCGGCCCACACCTTGCGCGGGAACGCGTCCAGCGCGGGCAGTCCCATTTGGAACGGCCTGTTGAACGGCGCCGGTGATCCGGCCAGGTCCGCGGCGGGGTCGGCCGGCCTGCCCGATGGCGCCGCCGGCGCGTGGCGCGTCAATGCCGGCGAGACGATGGTGCCGGCCTGGCCGCGCGTCTCCAAATAGCCCTCGGCGGCGAGCAGCGAGTAGGCCGCTTCCACCGTGCCGCGCGCCAGTCCCAGGTCCACCGCCAGCGCGCGCGCCGACGGCACGCGGGCGCCCGGCCGCAGCAGCCCGTCGGCGATGGCGGCGCGAAAGCGCGTGTAGATCTGGCGGTACAGCGGCTCGGCGGCGCCGTGGTCGAGCTGGAGGAAATCCGGAGCTGCTGTCACAACGGCCTTTGCTCGCGGTGATCTTGCCGCTTCCCTCAGACCTTGCGCACCACCACGCAGCCGATCGAGTAGCCGGCGCCGAACGAGCAGATCACGCCCAGCTGGCCGGCGGCCATGTCCTCGGAGTGCTTGTGGAAGGCGATGATCGAGCCG
>JBDSKP010000262.1:0-3530 GCA_039916925.1 Duganella sp. | reverse complement strand
GGCCTGGTGGTCGAGCCGTACTTCGCCACCGTGTGGGGCGCGCGCTTCCTGGCGCTGGCCGGCAATCAGCACCGTTTGCTGGAGGACGTCGCCAAGGGCGAGCTGAAACTGGCCTGCGCGCTTGGTGAAAAACAATCGCGCCACGATCTGGCCGACATCAAGACCATCGCCGGCATCAACGGCGAAGGCTATCGCATCGACGGCACCAAGACGGTGGTGATCCACGGCGGCCAGGCCGACGCGTTGATCGTCTCCGCCCGCAGCGCCGGCGCCCAGCGCGACGCCAACGGCATCAGCCTGTTCGTGGTGCCGGCCGACGCGCCCGGCGTGACGGTGCGCGACTACCGCACCATCGACGGCCTGCGCGCGGCGACGGTGCAGTTCAGCCATGTGGCGGTGCCGGCGTCGGCGCTGCTGAGCAAGTTGGGCGGCGGCTGCGAGATGCTCGACGAGGCGGCCGATTACGGCACCGCGCTGCTGTGCGCCGAGGCGCTGGGGGTGATGGACGCGCTGTTTTCCGCCACGTTGGAATATCTGAAGACGCGCAAGCAGTTCGGCACGCCGATCGGCAGCTTCCAGGCGGTGCAGCACCGCATGGCCGACATGTACATCCACCTGGAGCAGGCGCGCTCGATGGCGATGCTGGCGGCGGCGCGCATGTCCTGCGGCGACAACGAGGAGCGCCGGCGCGTGGTGTCGGCGGCCAAGGTGCGCATCGGCCACGCGGCCAAGTTCATCGGCCAGCAGGCGGTTCAACTGCACGGCGGCATGGGCGTGACCGACGAATTGCCGGCCGCGCACCACTTCAAGCGCTTGACGACGATCGAACCGACGTTGGGCGACATCGACCATCACCTCGAACGGTTTATCGCGCAGCGCGGTTTCGGGCAGCATTCATGACGCGCGCCGTTCGCTGTTTCGTCGCGGCGGGTTGCGCCGCGCTGCTGGCGCACGCCGTCGTCCACGCCGAGGAATGCGTCGAGCCGACGCCGGACCCCACCAACACGTACGACGCGCAGCACACCTACGACAAGCTGGCGTCCAATTACCCGCGGCTGCGCATCGCCAGCGCGGCGGTGACGGCCGACGTGCGCCTGGTCGCGGACCAGACGTATGCCCAATATGGCACTCGCTGTCTGAAGCTCGACATGTATCTGCCGGCGGCCGCTCAGCAGGATTTGCCTGTGGTGGTGTTCGTCCATGGCGGCGGCTGGCGCTCCGGCTTCCGTTCGGAGTTCGTGCCGATGGCCTTGCGGCTGGCACGCAATGGCTACGCGGCGGTCACGGTCAGCTATCGGCTGGCGGGGGAGGCGATGTATCCGGCGGCGGTGCACGACGTGCGCGCGGCGGTGCGCTGGGTGCGCGAGCACGCCGGCGATTACGGGCTCGATCCGCGCCGTATCGCGCTGGCGGGAGGCTCGGCCGGCGGGCAGATCGCCAGCCTGGCCGGCGTGACCGGGCATATGAACCAGTTCGATCCCGGCGCGGCGGCCAGTGACGTCTCCAGCGCGGTGCAGGCGGTGGTTAACATCGACGGCTTGTCCGATTTCACATCGGAGGCGGCGCGGGTCAACGAGGACGATCCCAAGAAGAGCATCTCGGCGGCAGGGTATTGGTTCGGCGGGCGTTACGCCGAGAAGGCCGCGTTGTGGCGCGAGGCGTCGCCGATCCAGTATGTCAATTCGAGCATGCCGCCGATCCTGTTCATCGGCAGCGCGCAGCCGCGTTTCGCGGTCGGCCGGGACGAGATGGTCGAGAAGATGACGCAGCTGCGCGTGCCCAGCAAGGTGGTGCTGCTGCCCGATACGCCGCATTCTTTCTGGATGTTCGATCCGTGGCTGCAGCCGACGGTGGATGTGACGGTGGCGTTCCTGAACGCGCAGATGCCGTCGCGCCAGGCCAAGCGGTTTTCGCGGAAGGTGGATTAGCGGGGGAGGCTCCAGAAACAGCCGATCGCGATGGTGCCTAAATTTGCCCGGTTGATTGTATAAAAATAAATTATAATTGAATTTATATCAATAACAGGCAAATGCCAAACTCAACCTGTCCACCTTAGTCAAGCGCGTAACCGGAACTTTACTGATGGCTTTTTCCATGTGGTCGTCCGCCAATGCCACCGTGATCACCATGAACGCGGTGGGAACGATATCCGACGGCCGTGATTACGCGGGTTTGTTCAAATCCGGCGTCGATTTGGCTGGCAAGCCATACTCGATGAAAATGACCGTGGACACATCGCAGCTGACGGCTTTAGGCCGATCACGCGCTGTGCGCCAATCCGCCGCACGTGACGTAGTTTATTGCTTGACCAGCTCGACCCGGCGGTTCTTCTCCCGGCCGGCGTCGGCGTCGTTGGAGGCCACCGGCGAGTACGACGCCACCCCTTTGGCGCTGAGGCGCTTGGCGTCGATCTTGTAGTCCGCTGTCAGCGCCTTGACCACCGCGTCGGCGCGTTTTTGCGACAGCTCGATGTTGTGCGCCAGCACGCCCTGGTTGTCGGTGTGGCCGATCACGTACACCTTCAGTTTCGGGTCCTGCTGCAGCAGCTTGGCCATTTCGCCCAGCGCGGCCTTCGATTCGGCTTTCACCTCGGCCTTGTCGGTGTCGAAGTAGACGCCGTACACCGCCACCTTGCCCTCGGCGGCGATGCCCTTGGCCATGTCGGCCGCGTTCAGGCTGGCCGAGACCTTGCCGCCCTCCATCGCCTTGGCCTCGACGATCTCCAGGTACACGCCGCCGATCTGCTCCTGCACCGGCGACACCACATACACGCCCACATGCACCAGCGCGCCGTCCGGGCGCGTGCCCTTGGCGACCAGGTAGCGGTTGTCGTTGCGGCCGTAGTTGAACGGCGACCAGCTGCCCTCCGTGCCTTTGATGAAGTTGTCGCCCAACCGCTTGTCGAGGAAGAACTGGCCGAAGTCGCCGCCGCAGGCTTCCTTGGCGCAGCTGAACAGCACCTTCAGGCCCGCCTTGTCGAGCGCGGCCTGGTAGTTGCGCATGACCTCCAGCGACGAGCGCTCCTTCGGATAGTTGTAGGCGATGCGGGTGTATTTGCCTTCGAGTTGCAGCGCGTTCTCGAACGCGGCCTTGCCGTCCTTGTTGGCGACGCGCTTGCCGGCCGGGAGCATCACTTCGTCGCATTCCTTGACGCCGTAGCCGACCAGCTTCGAACCATCAAAACGCGACAGCAGCGGGTGGTCCTTGGCGCCCTTGATCGTGTCCTGGGCCGGCATCTGGCCGTGCGCCGCCGGCGCCAGGGCGGTGAGGGTGGCGGCAAGCGTGAAGGCGAGGAGGCGGGGTGTGCGCACGGGGGTTCCCTTTCGAACGTGGATGATGTCCGATTCTATGGGGGAATTGCAATAAGATCAATGCATCGATCCGGCCGCGCGAGTCGGCTCAGTCCTGGTCGGCGCACAGGCGGTCGCGCCCGGTCTGCTTGGCGTGGTACAGGCGGGCGTCGGCGGCGCGGATGACGGCGCTGGCGTCGTGGCTGTCGAGCGGCGGCATCGCCGTCGCCAGCCCCATGC
>JBDSKP010000261.1:0-2640 GCA_039916925.1 Duganella sp. | reverse complement strand
GGGCAGGATGAACAATGGCGCCATCTTCGCGCCCAACTTTATCGAAAACAAACTCAAGTTCTTCCCGTTTATCAAAGAGGCGGTGGCGTTCGGCCACGGACGCGACGAGGTCTGCGCCTTCATCAATATCGACATCGAGGCCGTGGGTAACTGGGCCGAACGGCGCGGCATCGCCTATTCCGGCTACACGGAGCTGGCGGCGCATCCGCAGGTCTACGGGTTGATACGCGACTGCATCGAGCAGGTCAACGCCGATCTCGCCGCCGAGCCGATGATGGGCGACACCCAAATCCACCGCTATCTGGTGCTGCACAAGGAGCTCGATCCCGACGACGACGAACTGACGCGAACGCGCAAGGTGCGGCGCAAATTCATCGCCGAGAAATACGCGGTGCTGATCGATGCGCTCTACGGCGGCAAGGCGTCGCAATACATCGAGACGCAGGTGAAGTTTGAGGACGGCCGGACAGGTCTGGTGGCGGCGGATCTGAAGATAGAGCGCTGCAAGACCTTCCCCGTGGTCCAAGCGGCGGCGTGACGGAGAGCGCGACCATGCAAATGAACGAACCAGACGCCCACTTCGGCGCGGACATCAACGGCGGGCGCCGCGTCATCGGCGACGTGATACTCGACCTGAAAAACATCTCGCTGTCGTTCGGCGGCGTGAAGGCGCTGACCGATATCTCCTTCGATGTGAAGCGGCACGAGATCCGCGCCATCATCGGCCCGAACGGCGCCGGCAAAAGCTCGATGCTCAACGTGATCAACGGCGTGTACCGCCCGCAGCAGGGAGAAATCGTCTATCAAGGCCGGCACCGCAAGAATATGGATTGCCACACCGCCGCCAAATCGGGCATCGCGCGGACCTTCCAGAATATCGCGCTGTTCAAGGGGATGACGGTCCTCGACAACATCATGACCGGCCGTAACCTGAAGATGAAGTCCAACTTCCTGATGCAGGCGCTGTATTGGGGACCGGCGCGGCGCGAGGAAATCGCGCACCGCGTCAAGGCCGAGGAGATCATCGATTTCCTGGAGATCCAGGCGATCCGCAAGACGCCCGTCGGCCGCCTGCCCTACGGCCTGCAAAAGCGCGTGGAACTGGGCCGCGCGCTGGCCGCCGAGCCGGATATCCTGCTGCTGGACGAGCCGATGGCCGGCATGAACGTGGAAGAGAAGCAGGACATGTGCCGCTTCATCCTCGACGTCAATGACCAATTCGGCACCACCATCGTGCTGATCGAACACGATATGGGCGTGGTGATGGATATCTCGGACCGGGTGGTGGTCCTCGATTACGGCAGGAAGATCGGTGACGGTACGCCGGACGAGGTGCGCCGGAACCAGGATGTGATCAACGCGTATCTGGGAGTCGCCCATCCATGAACATCAACTTCTTCTTCGAGGTGCTGATCGGCGGCCTGCTGTCCGGCGTCATGTATGCGCTGGTGGCGATCGGCTTTGTGCTGATCTACAAGGCCTCCGGCGTGTTCAATTTCGCGCAGGGAGCGATGGTGTTCTTCGCCGCGCTGACCTGCGTCGGCATCATGGACAAATTCGGCGTGTCGCTGTGGGTGGCGATACCGCTGACGGTCGTGGTGATGATACTGCTCGGCATAGCGATCGAAAAAGTGGTGCTGCGGCCGCTGGTCAACCAGCCCGAGATCACGCTGTTCATGGCCACCATCGGCCTTGCATTCTTCATCGAGGGACTGGCGCAGCTGATGTGGGGCGCGCAGGTGCACAAGCTGGAGCTGCCGATCGAGGACGTGCCGTCGCAGTACCTGATGGACAACTTCAACCTGCTGGTGTCGCAGTTCGACATCATGGCGGCGGCGGTGTGCGGCGTCCTTGTCACCACTCTGGCGCTGCTGTTCTCCAGGACCAAGGTTGGCCGGGCGCTGCGCGCCGTCGCCGACGATCACCAGGCCGCGCTGGCGGTGGGCATTCCGCTGCAGCGCATCTGGGCGGTACTGTGGGCGGTGGCGGGCGTGGTCGCGCTGGTGGCCGGCCTGCTGTGGGGCGCGCGCAATGGCGTGCAGTTCGCGTTGACCTTCGTCGCGCTGAAGGCGCTGCCGGTGCTGATCCTCGGCGGCTTCACGTCGATGCCGGGCGCGATCGTCGGCGGCCTGATTATCGGCGCGTCGGAAAAACTGGCCGAGGTGTATATCGGCCCGCTGGTCGGCGGCGGCATCGAAGGCTGGTTCCCTTACGTGCTGGCGCTGATGTTCCTGCTGGTGCGGCCGGAAGGCCTGTTCGGCGAAAAAATCATCCGCAGAATTTAAGAGGCACACATGCTCTACCGCGAAGCAGGACAATTCAAGACCAGCTATCAGGCCGACAGCCAGATCTTCCCTATTCTGCAGGACCGCGTGGCCATGCTCGCGCTGCTGGCCGTGGCGATCGTGGTGGTACCGCTGGTGGCGTCGCCGTATGCGCTGTCGGCGATCCTGATTCCGTTCCTGATCTTCTCGCTCGCGGCACTCGGTCTCAACATCCTGATGGGCTACGCCGGCCAGGTATCGCTCGGGACTGCGGCGTTCATGGCGGTCGGTGCGTTCGCGTCGTACAACTTCGTGCTGCGGATTCCCGGGATTCCGTTGCTGGCCGCCTTCGTCCTCGGCGGGTTGTGCGCCGCCG
>JBDSKP010000260.1:0-7987 GCA_039916925.1 Duganella sp. | reverse complement strand
AACTGGCGCAGCGTGGTAAGGGGTGGAATCAGGCTGACCGGCACTTACAATCCTCCGCGGCGCGCATCTAATAACTGACGCACGGTTTGCATCGCCAGCAGGCCGCCGCCTAGCATGTACGCCAGCGGCGTGCGGCCTTCAAAAATCTGGTTGTTGTTGGGCAGGTTGACCCATTCGTCGGCGAGTTTGTCGCCGTAAATGATGTGCAGCGCCTTGTAGATGCCCAGCAGGTAGGAGATGCGGGTGATACAGTCCACCTCCAGCGTGCGTTCCGGGTTCTTTTTCCATTCGTACCAGGCGCTGCTCGATAGCCCGCCCAGTAGCTGGCGGGCGTCCTCGTCGCGCACGTGCCACGTGCCGACGAGCTTGAAAAAGCCTTTGAGGGCCGACTTGGACAATCGCTCGCGCTCGGCCTTGGCGTTCAGGTCCACCAAGACGGTCGGCTCGAAGCGGCTGCGAGGGTAAGCATAGGTCAGATTCATAGATCCTCCGGTAATGGAGTACTTATACTCCTTTTTCGCATGAATAGCAATCGGGGAGTGAATCGGGCGCCTCCCCCAACTCGCACAACATTACCGATCTGTAATATATGCACGTAAGAAAATTATATTTTGATAGTTGTCAATTTTTCAATGCAAGATATGAAAGCCATGGCGTAAACCGAATTATATTTCGACATGTTGCGAGAATTTACAAGCGATACACTATGATGCAAAAAACAAGATGAGCGGTGGGAATTGGAGAGAATTGCCATAAGTTAAGCTCGATAGTATTCCCTTCGGCGGGTCAGCGGACGCGCCGCAACGCCGACAGGGAGGAAAAATTGCGAGATTTGAATCTGGAAGAATTGGAGCTTATTGTGGGTACCGGTGACACCACGGGGATTATTTCCATTCCCGTCACCGGCCAGGCACCGACCCCGCCATCCCCTCCACCGATCACGGTTCCGCAGTGGGGGCCGCCACCGGCGGTCCCTGAACCGCCGCCACCACCGCCACCGGAGCAGTGCGAAACCGCCCAGGCGGCCCAGGATCGGGTCGACCAGAACAAGATCAAGACCGACGAAGGTTATACCAATCACGGTGTGCAGCCCACCAGCAAATCGGGCCTGACAATTGGCAATGGAATAGATCTGCAATCCAAGGATGCCACTTGGCTGGCCAACGCCAATATTTCTGCTGCCTCACAAAAGGTTCTGGCGCCGTTCGCCGGCGCCGCTCCGGCGGATGTGCCAGGCTTGCTGAGCAAGTACGGCTCGCCAGTGGTGCCGGACGCCGACCTGGCGCTGATGTACAACAAGGCTTACTCCGAAATCTATCAGCATGTCACCGCCTCCTATAACGCGGCCTCCACCGCCTCCGGGTTCGGCATTCCATTTACCCAGCTGCCCGCAGCGGCGCAGACAGCCATCATGGACTTGGGTTATCAGACGCCCAACCTCGCCAAGTATCCGAACTTCTGGAGCGATATCACCAGCGGTCAGTGGGATGCGGCCATCAACGAGTTGCAGAACTGGAGCGGTCCTGGCAACACCTCGCCCCGTAAATCGGAATTGGCAGACCTGCTGCAACAGGCCGTGAACGCGGGCTTGTTGCCTGGCGCGGCTTCCGGCAAATGCAACTAAAGGAAAATCCCAAATGAAAAAAGTAAATTTTGCCAGCTTGGCCACGGCCGCACTGATCGTGTTGTCCGCTCCAGCGATCGCCCAGACGGCACCGGCGACGGAATCGGTAACGCAGGCCACCTACGTGCGTGACTGGACGGTCGACGGCACACGCGACCACCTGTTGTCGGCCGCCCAGCGGTTCTTCGGCAAGGATACAGCTTTTTATATTTCGCTGCCCCGCGAGGAAGCCAACAGCGAGCTGGTCGGCACACAGTTCGCCTTTGCCTTCCACGGCATCCCGGAACCGGAAATCGATCTTGAAAGCGGGCACAAGCTGTTTGTCGGCGCCGATCCGGAATCGATTCGGGAAAAGGCGCTGGTGCTGACCGACGCCGATCGCTCAACCGTGCGCGCGCTGGCCATTCTGCATCGCAGTTGCGGCGGCAAAAAACGCATGGATCCGCAAACCAGGAAAGCGACCACCTGCCCACGCGCGACCACGCTGACCTTTTTTGTGCACGACGGCGAACGGCTGGAGGCCGCGGAACGCAAGGAGGTGACGAAATGGGTGCGTGCGGACGCCCGCCGCCACAACGAGAAGGTGAAAAAACAGGCGCAGATCACCGACAGTAACCTGGTGCAGGCGATCCACGTCGAAATCAGAAAAGTCCACAATCAATAAATAAATCAACAGGTTGATGCATGCACATAGTTAATTCGCTGTTCTCGAAAGAATACGATTTCGCAGCATCAACCGCTCCGCGCCTGGAGCAGATGATCGCAACGCTGCCGCGCGCCGGAAGCACTTACTTCTGTATCGAATTGTGGAAGACGGGGTTGCTGGGCGCGCCGCTGGAATATGCGAATTTCGGGCTGGCCAAGGTCATGCGGGAGCGGTTGTCGGGCATCGAGGACCCGGTGGACTATTGGCGGCAGGTACAGCGCTTGCGCACCGGCGGCAACGGCGTATTCAGCTACAAGATGTTTATGAATATGTACCTGGACCATGGACGCCAATCGCCCGCCATGCTGAAACGCTTCGCGCCGGACAAGGTGGTCTATCTGACGCGGCGCGACAAGGTGGCGCAGGCCATTTCCTATTCCAAGGCGATTAAAAGCAAGTCCTGGTTCGCCGGCACGGCGACCAGGGCCCAGCCCGAGTACGATCCGGCGCATGTGCGCATGAGCGAGCGCAGCATCCATCGTCAGGAGCGCTTCTGGGAAAAGGTGTTCCAATTAACGGAGACCACGGTGCTACCCGTCGTTTATGAAGATTTCCTGGAGAACCCGGACGCGGTCAAGGCGCGGATCTGCGACTGGACCGGACAGGCCATCGATCCGGGGAAATACCTGGATATTCCCAATCTGAGCCGGCAGGCCGACGAGACCAGCGCCGCCTGGACCCAGCGCTATCTGCAGGACCGCCAGTCATGACGCCGGCGACGGTCAAGCAATTAGTCAAGCAATTAAGGCCGATGACCTTGCCGGACGTGGCGCAGCTGTGTGCCACCAGCCGGGCGGCCATGCGGGCGATGGAGTCGGCTTACGCCGGCGCCTCGCCATCGCAGGACGAAGCCATCCTGCAATGGCTGGAAACGGACCCGGCCAACACGGGAAATTGCGGTTGCCTCGACAGACAAAACCTGGTGCATGAACTGTCTGCCCATGCCATGCTGCGGCGCTGGCCCAGGAGCTATGACCGCCGCGGCATCGTGGAGCGGGAATTGTTTGCGCGGGCGCCGGCGGGCACGGCGAGCGCCATGCTGGCCGACGGGCTGGACGGATTCAAGGCCACGCTATGCCGGCTGAGCGCCGACGCCGGAGGCGCCGCCGCGTTCCGGCGGCATCCCGTCAACAACGGCGTCGATGTGGCCGGAGCCATGGTGGTCTACCCGGATTACAGCTTGATCGATGAACAGCTGTCCCGCATCCTGGCCTTCCTGCGGGCGCATGCGCGTAGCCAACCCGCCTTTGCCGCCATCGTCGCCTATGCCGGCATCTGCAATTTGCACCCGCTGCCGGATGGAAACGGGCGGCTGGCGCGCATGCTGTACAACCTGGTCGTCCGCAGCGCGTTTCCGAACGCGTTCTACCTGCCGATCTACGAGATCTCGGCGCTGTCGCAGATGGGGCTGATCATCCGCCTGCGGCAGGCCGATTACCACGGTAAATGGCTGCCGCTGATCGCGATGCTGTCGGGCGCGGTGTGCCGGCTCGCCACCCAACAGCCCGCACCCCGCCCGCGCCGATCATGGACAAAATAGACACCACGCTCAACACCTCTCGCGACGAACTGTTCCGTATCCAGGCGGCGCAGGCCGCGCAGCGTTTCCAGCAGCAATTCCTGGCGCGCCAGACTTTTCGCCGCGTGGACCTGCTCATCATCGGCGCGCTGGCCCTGATCGCCGGCCTGGTGGCGATGTCATGCCTGGTCAGCTTGCCGAGGCACCATGCCATCCACGGCGTGATCCGTCCCGCCGGCGAGCCGTTGCTGGTCAGCCTGAGCGCCGCCGGCACGGTCAATTCGCGCCTTGTGCTGCGCGTGGTGGAGGGGCAGCAGGTGGCGCAGGGCGCCTTGCTGGGCGCGGTGGTCACGGACCGCGACGGCGAGGTGGCAACGGCCCGCGCGCCGGTGGCGGGCACCGTTACCCGCATCGACTGGGCCGAGGGCCACGCCAGCGCGGCGGCCGCCCGCATCACGGTCGAGCCGTACTCGCTCGATTACGTGGCGCGCTACGAGCTTCCGCCCGAACTCGGCCGTTTCGTCAGCCTCCATCAGAAGCTGCCGTTGGCGGCCGAGGCCGACTCACGCGCGCTGTCCGGCGAAATCATCCGCGAATGGACGGCGCCGGGACATGGCGGTCAAGCGGAGGTGCTCAACATCGCGGTCAAGATCATGCCGGACGCGCAGCCGCTGCATCTGAGAAACGGCGCCGGAGTCACCGCCATCGTCGATGAAACCAGGCTGCCGCTGATACGCATGCTGATGCCGGGCGCGGCCAAATAACGGGATAAGCCTATGAATTATTCGTTTTGGAAGCGCACCGGACCGCCGGTGATCCGCCAGCATGACCAGTCGGAGTGCGCGTTGGCGTGCGTTGCCATGGTGGGGCAACATCTGGGCCTGTCATTGTCGCTCGACAGTCTGCGCCTGCGCTTTCCCGCCTCGGTGTTCGGTACCAAGCTGTCGGCGGTGATCAACCTTTGCGCGGAAACCGGCATGATGGCGCGCGCCGTCAAGCTGGAGGTCGACGAGCTGCCGCAACTGCGCACGCCTTGCATCCTCCATTGGAGGATGGGGCATTATGTGGTGCTGGTCGGGACTTCGGCGGAGGGCGCCTGGGTGCATGATCCGGCGCTCGGACACAGCTTCGTCCCGTTGGCCGAACTGCAAACGCTGTTTACCGGGATCGCGCTGGAATTGACGGTGCGCTCGAACTTCACGATGCACAAGCAAGCCGACGGCAGCGCCAGGATCAACTGGATCAAGTTCGCCACCGCGGTGCAGGGGTTTCATGGCACGCTGGGCCGCTCGTTGGCGCTGGCGTTGCTGTTGGAGCTGCTATCGCTGGCGCAACCCATCGCCAGCCAGCTCATCATCGACCAGTCGGCCACGGGATCGGACCTGTCGCTGATCGCGACGCTGGCCGCCGGGCTGGCGCTGCTCAGCATCAGCGCGCTGGTGCTGGGGGCCGTGCGCACCTGGATCATCAGCGTGATCCAGGGGCGGCTATTCCTGTCGTCGACGTCGAACGTGTTCGCCCACCTGCTGCAGCTGCCCTCGACGTTTTTCGAGCGGCGCCGCCTGGGCGATGTGATATCGCGCTTCAATACCATTGGCAGCATCCAGAAAATATTGTCCACGCGCCTGGTGGAGGTCGTCCTGGATGGCACGGTCAGCATCCTCACGCTGGCGATATTGTTCGCCTACGGCGGCGTGCTGGGCGGAATCGTGCTGGTCAGTTTGCTGCTTCGGATCGGGGTCAAGATGGCGTCCTATCCGGGCCTGGCGGAACTGAGCGCCAAAACGCTGATGATCAACGCCAAACAGCAGAACCGGGTGGTGGAAAGCATCCGCTTGGTGCACACCATCCGCACCGCCAATGCCCAGTCGCGGATGCTGTCGCGTTATCTCGACATCGGGGTCAGCGGCCTGCGCGCAGACATGGCCGTGCAGCGTTACGAGATATGGGTCAACTTCGCCTCGTCGATGATTTCGTCGCTGGAAAAAATCACCGTGATCGCGGTCGGCGCGCTGCTCGTCGGGCGCCATGTGTTCACCGTTGGCGCGCTGGTGGCCACCAGTTATCTGGCGCTGCAGTTTTCCGGCCGTTCCCACAACCTGATGGAATACCTGTTTCAGCTGCGCATGCTTAAATTGCAGCAGGGCCGGCTGGCCGACATCGTCCAGGCCAAACCCGAGGCGCACTTCACCACCGGCTACGTCGGCCATCCAGGCCACCACGACCTGCGCTTGAAGAACGTCCATTTCCGCTATAACCCCAACGACCGCTGGATCCTGAAAAACATCTCGATGGAGATCCGCGACGGCGAATTCGTGGCGATTGTCGGTCCGTCGGGCGCCGGCAAGTCGACACTGATCAATCTGCTCACCGGCGTGCTGTCGCCCTCCAGCGGCGACATCTCGCTGGGCGGCGTGGATCTGGACAAACTGGGCAAGTCGCGTTTTCGCGAGTTGCTTGGCGTGGCGTTGCAGGATGCCGGCGTGTTTTCCGGCACCATCGCGGACAATATTTCCATGTTCGACGAGACCGCCTGCTACGAGGACATCGAGGCGGCCGCCACACTGGCCTGCGTGCACGCCGATATCCTGGCGACGCCCATGGGATACAACACCCAACTGGGCAGCATCGAATCCTACCTGTCCGCCGGCCAGCGCCAGAAAATCATCCTGGCGCGGGCGCTGTACCGCCGTCCGAAAATCCTGATACTGGACGAGGCCACCTGCCATCTGGACGTGCAGGCCGAGAGCGAGGTTCTGCGCAACATCGGCGCGCTGAACATGATCCGCATCATGGTGACGCACCGTCACGGCGCCGCGCTGTTCGCCGACAGGATTTACGACGTGGCGCGCGGCGCCTTCGTGCCGGGCGCGGTGTCGCCGCGCGGCGCATCCGAATTAATGACCGTCAAATGAAAGGGTGGAACGATGAAAGCATGGAACATGGGAACGGTGGTCTGGCTGACCGGCCTCTCGGGCGCGGGCAAGTCGACGGTGGCGGCGTCGCTGGAGCGTTATTTGACCGGTCTCGGTTTGCGCGCGTACGTGTTGGACGGCGACAAGTTGCGCGCCGGCCTGTGTTCGGATCTGGGTTTTTCGGATAGCGATCGCCAGGAGAACATGCGCCGGGCCGGCGAGGCGGCGCGCATGCTGGTCGACGCCGGCGTGATCGTCATCGCCGCGCTGATCTCGCCGTTTTCCAGCGACCGCGCGGGCGTCCGCCAGCGCTTCGGCGCGGGCGAGTTCCATGAAGTGTATTGCGCTTGTCCGCTGGCCGTGTGCGAGCGGCGTGACGTAAAAGGGCTGTACCGCGCGGCGCGCGCCGGCCGCATCCCGCTGTTTACCGGTATCACTTCGCCTTACGAGGCGCCGACCGGTGCGGATCTGGTGTTGCACACCGCCGTGGAGACGGTGGAGGAATCGACCATCCGCCTGATCGCGTTGCTGCGGGCGCGCGGCGCGCTGACGATGGCCACCGATGATGCCGCGCTGGCGGCCTGACGGCGGCACCTCACTCTTCGACACAGGGCTATCCTCATGGAATACCAACAGCGATTGAACGACAAGGTCCGCGCGCTGCACGCGTCCGGAAAGAACTATACGCAGATCGTGATCGCGATCGCGGTGACCTTCGGCTATTCACTGCCGATTGCGCATCGGATCGTCGATGTGGCGCTGGGCCAGCCAGAAAATGACGGGCTGTTGCGCCACCGGGCCGCCGAAGAGGGCGGGGATTTTCCGGATATCGCGGTCGGCGCCGACAACGCGCTCGATCTTGGCGACATCCGCGCCACGGTCGTCTTCGAGCAACTGGCGCCACGCATCGTATTGGTGGACGGCTTCATGAGCCCCGAAGAATGCGAGTTGATGTGCGAAATCGCCGAGCCGCGCATGCATAATGCACGGGTGATGTCCAAAACGACCTTGACGGGCAACTTGCTGACCTCGGTGCGGGATGCGAACACCTCCTTTGTCCACGAGGAGTTGCATCCGCTGGTCGGCACGATCGAGCGGCGCATCGCGACCATGACCGGCTGGGCAGGCGCGCGGGGCGAGACGCTGCAAGTCCAGCGCTATCGCCAGGACGGAAAATATGTTCCGCATTACGACTTCTTCAGCAATAAATCCGTTAGCGAGAC
>JBDSKP010000259.1:0-3340 GCA_039916925.1 Duganella sp. | reverse complement strand
ATCGACCGCGCGGTAGCCGCGGCACGTCGTGCGCAGCCAGGCTGGGTGGCCCTCGGTGGCCACGGCCGCGCGCGCGTCATGTACGCGCTGGCCCGTCTGCTGCAAAAGCATGCGCGCCTGTTCGCTGTGCTCGAGACGCTGGACAACGGCAAGACCATCCGCGAAACGCGCGACGTCGATCTGCCGCTGGCCGCGCGCCACTTCTACTATCACGCCGGCTGGGCGCAGCTGCAGGCCGAGGAATTCGCCGATTACCGCGCCGTGGGCGTGGTCGGCCAGATCGTGCCGTGGAATTTCCCGCTGCTGATGCTGTCCTGGAAAATCGCGCCGGCCATGGCCGCCGGTAACACCATCGTCTTCAAACCGGCCGAATTCACGTCGCTGACGGCGATGCTGTTCGCCGAGATCTGCGTGCAGGCCGGCGTGCCGGCCGGCGTGGTCAACATCGTCACCGGCGACGGCCGAGTGGGCGAGGCGATCGTCAACCATGCTGGCATCGACAAGATCGCCTTCACCGGCTCGACCGAAGTCGGTCGCCTGATCCGCGTCGCCACCGCCGGCAGCGGCAAGAAGCTGTCGCTGGAACTGGGCGGCAAGTCGCCGTTCATCGTCTTCGATGACGCCGATCTGGACGCCGCCGTCGAAGGCCTGGTCGATTCGATCTGGTTCAATCAGGGCCAGGTTTGCTGCGCCGGATCGCGCTTGTTGGTGCAGGAATCGGTGCAGGATAAATTCCTCGCCAAGCTGCGCGCCCGCATGGACAAGCTGACCCTCGGTTCGCCGCTGGACAAGTCGATCGACATCGGCGCGCTGGTCGATCCGGTGCAGCAACAGCGTATCGCCGGTCTGGTGGAATCGGCCCGCGCCGAAGGCTGCGACGTGTATCAGCCGCAGTGCGAGATTCCGGCCAACGGCTCGTGGTATCCGCCGACCCTGATCACCGGCGCGTCGACTTCCGCCGCCGTGGCGCAGGCTGAAATCTTCGGTCCGGTGCTGGTGGCGATGAGCTTCCGCACTCCGCCCGAAGCCGTGCAACTGGCGAACAACACCGTCTACGGCCTGGCCGCCTGCGTGTGGACCGAAAATATCTCGCTGGCGCTGGACGTCGCGCCGCAGATCAAGGCCGGCGTGGTGTGGATTAACACCGCCAACCAGTTCGACGCCGCTTGCGGTTTCGGCGGCTACCGCGAATCGGGCTTCGGCCGCGAGGGCGGACGCGAAGGAATGTATGAGTATATGACCGCGTTGTCGGAGGACGCGCGTCCCGTCGCACCGCTGGTCGAGGCGAAGCAGAAGGCCAAGGCGGCCGCGCCGGCCGCCGGTTCCTTCGCGGTCGACCGCACCGCCAAGATGTACATTGGCGGCAAACAGGCGCGTCCCGATGGCGCATACAGCCGTCCGGTGCATGGCGCCGATGGCGCCTTCATCGCCGAAGTGGGCGAGGGCGGCCGCAAGGACATCCGCAACGCGGTGGAAGCGGCGCACAAGGCCGGCGGCTGGGCGAAAGCGACGTCGCACAACCGCGCGCAGGTGCTGTATTACATCGCCGAGAACCTGGCCGCGCGTGGCGAGGAATTCGCCGCCCGTATCGCCGCGATGACCGGTGCCAAAAACGCCGAGAAGGAAGTGCAGGCGTCGATCGAGCGTCTGTTCTATTACGCGGCGTGGGCCGACAAGTACGACGGTCTGGCGCATCAGCCGCCGATGCACGGCGTGACCGTGGCGTTGAACGAGCCGGTCGGTGTGATCGGCATCGTGTGCCCGAACGAGGCGCCGCTGCTGGGCTTTATCTCGTTGGTGGCGCCGGCGATCGCGCTGGGCAATCGCGTGGTGGTGGTGCCTTCGGAAGCGCATCCGTTGTCGGCCACCGATCTGTATCAGGTGTTCGATACGTCGGATCTGCCGGGTGGGGTGGTCAATATCGTCACCGGTTCGGCCGATGAATTGGCGCGTACCCTGGCGACGCATTCGGATATCGACGCGGTGTGGCGTCACGACGGTTCGGCCGAGGGTTGCGCCGAGGTGGAGCGGCTGTCGGCCGGTTCGCTCAAGCGCACCTGGGTGGGCGGCGGCAAGGGGCGCGACTGGTATAGTACCGCGCAAAGCGGTGGCCGCGCGGTCCTGGCGCACGCCTCGCAAGTCAAGAATATCTGGATTCCTTACGGCGTCTGAAGCACCCATATAAACACGTGGGGCGGATTAGGCGGAACGCCGTAATCGGCCATGGATGAGTCGTCGGCGGCGTATGCATGGTCGATTACGCTTCGCTAATCCGCCCCACGATTAATCCTCAACGCGGAGAATCGCATGTTTTTACCTCAAGAGATCATACGCAAGAAGCGTGACGGCGGCGTCCTCAGCGCCGAAGAGATCCAGTTCTTCGTCGGCGGCATCACCAGCAATCGCGTGACCGAAGGCCAGATCGCGGCGCTGGCCATGGCCGTGTTCTTCAACGATATGACCATGGACGAACGCGTCGCCTTCACGCTGGCCATGCGCGACTCCGGCGAGGTGCTGGACTGGCGCTCGCTGGACCTGCCGGGCCCCGTGGTCGACAAGCATTCCACCGGCGGCGTCGGCGACGTCGTCTCGCTGCTGCTCGGCCCCATGATCGCGGCCTGCGGCGGCTTCGTGCCGATGATCTCCGGCCGTGGCCTGGGCCACACCGGCGGTACGCTCGACAAGTTCGACTCCATCCCCGGCTACACCACGGTGCCGGATAACACCCTGTTCCGCAAGGTGGTCAAGGAGGTCGGCGTCGCCATCATCGGCCAGACCTCGTCGCTGGCGCCGTCGGACAAGATCTTCTACGGCGTGCGCGACGTCACCGCCACCGTCGAATCGGTGGCGATGATCACCGGCTCCATCCTGTCGAAGAAACTGTCGGCCGGCCTGGACGCGCTGGTCATGGACGTCAAGGCGGGCAGCGGCGCCTTCATGCCGACCTACGACAAGTCGGTCGAACTGGCGGACAGCATCGTCAAGGTCGGCAACGGCGCCGGCATGATGACCTCGGCCATCCTGACCGACATGAACGAATCGCTGGCGCCGTACGCCGGCAACGCGCTGGAAGTGCGTGGCGCGATGGATTACCTGACCGGCGTGTCGCGCCCGGCGCGCCTGCACGAGGTGACGATGGCGTTGTGCGCCGAGATGCTGGTGCTGGGCAAGCTGGCCGCCAACGAAACCGAAGCGCGCGCCAAGCTGCAGGCTTGTCTGGACAACGGTTCCGCCGCCGAGCGCTTCGCGCGCATGGTGGTGGCGCTGGGCGGCCCTGCCGACCTGATGGAAAATCCGGATCAGCATCTGGAAAAAGCGCCGATCGTCATCCCGGTGCCAT
>JBDSKP010000258.1:0-3475 GCA_039916925.1 Duganella sp. | reverse complement strand
CCATGCGCAAATACGGCTACTTCGACTGCGACACCGTCGACCATGTGCGCCACGTGGCGCTGTTCTTCGGCGGCGCCTCGCGCGCGGCCGGACAGGCGGGCTGGGCCGATTTCATCCCGGCCTACTTCTCCGAACTGCCGGTGCTGATCCAACGCGGGCTGGTGCCGGCCGACGTGGTGTTCTCGCTGGCGTCGCCGATGGACGAGCATGGCAACTTCGCGCTCAGCCTGGCGGCCGACTACACGATGGCGGCGATCCACAAGGCGCGCGTGGTGGTGCTGGAGGTCAATCCGAACGTGCCGGTGGCCCACGGCGACTGCATCGTCCATCTGTCGCGGGTGACGGCGCTGGTCGAAAGCGACGAGGCGGTGATCGAGGTCGGCCTGCCGGCCATCGGCGCGGTGCAGGAGGCGATCGGCAAGCAGGTGGCCGACATGATCGAGGACGGCTCGACCCTGCAGATTGGCTACGGCGGCATTCCGGACGCCGTCGTCCAGCAACTGACGTCCAAGCGCGACCTCGGCGTGCACACCGAAATGATCGGCGACGGCATCCTCAAGCTGGTCGAATGCGGCGCCGTCAACAACAGCCGCAAGACCTTCATGCCCGGCAAGATGGTGGCCACGTTCGCGCTGGGCTCGCGCCGGCTGTACGACTTCATGCACCGCAACCCGATGCTGGAGATGCATCCGGTCAACTTCACCAACGATCCCTACCTGGCCGGCCAGAACGACAAGCTGGTCGCCATCAACGCCAGCCTGCAGGTCGATCTGCTGGGGCAATGCGGCTCCGAAAGCCTGGCCCACCTGCCCTACTCCGGCACCGGCGGCCAGGTCGACTTCGTGCGCGCGGCCAACCGCTCGAACGGCGGCAAGGCCTTCATCGTGCTGCCGTCGACCGCCAGGGACGGCGCCATCTCGCGCATCGTGCCCACGCTCGCGCCCGGCACGCACGTCACCACCGGCAAGAACGACGTCAACTACGTGGTCACCGAATACGGCGTGGCCCAGCTGCGCGGCAAATCGGCGCGCCAGCGGGCCGGGGCGCTGATCGGCATCGCCCATCCGGACTTCCGCGCCGAGCTGCGCGAGGCGGCCAAGAGAATCTTGCTATGCTGAGTAAAGAATTTCCTGACAGATAGAAATATGTACGGCAACGTACATACCGCGTAATGCCGAGTGGATATACTGCATTTTTTAGTCAAAACTGCGGTAAGTCCGCCCATCCGCATGCTCGAAATTTTACAACGCATAGACGCAGACAGCACCGACATCGGCCTGATGGTCGCATTGTTCGACACCCTGCGTCCTGAAAACGCCCGCGATGGCGCGCGCGCCACCGCCAACGTGCGCACGCTCGCCCAACTGCTCAAGGGCAGCCCGCCGCACGCGCTCGCGCTGCGCGGCTACGCCTGCAGCCTGCTGTCGAGCCGCCGCCATTCCAGCCTGTACACGGAAATCGGCGTGCTGTCGAACGACGGCTTTTTCACCGAACTCAAACGCCGCATCGCCTTCCGCGTACTGCCGCCGGCGCTGGGCGACGACTACCTGAGCGACGCGCTCGACCAGGTGATCTACAAGCGCAGCGATCGCCTCTGGATCAGCGCCGTGCCCGCCACCGACTGGCTGGCGCTGATCGACGTGGTCTGCAATCCGCCCGACCGGCGCGCGGGCAACCGCGGCGACGCCACCACGCGCTGCGCGCCCAACCTGATGCTGCCCGGCTTGCTCGAAGCGATACGGACGCTGTCCTACCGCATCTGCGCGATCGGCCTCGAGCCCAAGCTGACCAATTTCCACACCGAGATGGAAACCTACGAATCGCCGTTCATGGGGCAGAATGTCGAGGTCAACGCCTACCTGGACAATTATCGCCGCAAGCTCGCCGGCGAGGATGTCGCGGTCGAGGACGCGCGCCACCTGCTGGTGATGCTGGACCAGTGCGACGCGGTGATCGGCAAGATCCGCAAGAAGGCGCTGCACCAGGGCACCAGCATCGCGCTGACGTACCTGCTGGTGGCGCTCACGCAAAGCATCGCGCGGCTGCGCAAGCTGCTGTTCCTGGTCGACGTCAGCGGCGAGCTGGAGGCCGCAACCCCGGCGCCGGCCGCGCCGCAGCGCTTGCCCGCGCGCCACCCGCAAGCGGCCGGCGAACAGGGGCCGCCGAGTCCGCGCCGCGCGGCCGCCGTCGACCTGGCGCTGGAGCTGGTCGACGCGCACAGCAACAAGTACGCCGTCAGCGATCTGCTGCGCGACAACGTCGACCTGCTGGCGCGCAACGTCACCGAAAACGCCAGCCACACCGGCGAACACTACGTGGCCGACCACCGCAAGGAGTTGGCCGGCATGTTCATGTCGTCGGCCGGCGCCGGCGTCATCATCGGCTTCATGGCGCTGTTCAAGATCTTGATGTCCTACCTGCGCGCCGCGCCGCTGGTCGAGACCTTTTTGTTCAGCATGAACTACTCGCTCGGCTTCATGTTCATCCACGTGCTGCACTTCACGGTCGCCACCAAGCAACCGGCGATGACGGCCTCGCGCATCGCCGCCGGGCTGCACAGCAAGGACGGCCGCAACATCGACCTCGACAGCATGGCCGAGCTGTGCAACAAAGTCATCCGCACGCAAAACATGGCGGTGCTGGGCAACCTGGCCACCGCGATCCCGACCGCGTGGCTGATCGCCATCGCCTGGCCGCGCCTGACCGGCCACCATTTGGTGACGCCGGACAAGGCCATGCACCTGCTCGCCGATATCGATCCGATCCACGGCCCGGCGCTGGTGTACGCGGCCATCGCCGGCGTCTGCCTGTTCGTCGCCGGCCTGATCTCGGGCTACTACGACAACAAGGCGCTGTACACGCGCTGGGCGCAACGCATCGCGCAACTGCGCGGCCTGCGCTGGCTGCTGGGGCGCGAGCGCCTCGACCGTTTCGGCGTGTACATGGAAAACAACCTCGGCGGCCTGATGGGCAATTTCTTCTTCGGCATCCTGCTCGGCGTGATGCCGCTGCTGGGTTTCCTGCTCGGCATGCCGCTCGACATCCGCCACGTGACGTTCTCGTCGGCCAACTTCGCCACCGCCATGGTCGGACTCGACTACAACGTCAGCTGGCAGCTGGTGGCGACGTCGGTGGCCGGTTTCGTGCTGATCGGCTCGGTCAACCTGCTGGTCAGCTTCGGCCTGGCGCTGTGGGTGGCGCTGCGCTCGCGCCAGGTGCGTTTCAAGCACGGCTGGCAGCTGATGAAGGTGCTGGGACGCAGGTTTATACAAGGGCCGGTGTCGTTCTTTTTCGGCTCGGCGGCGGAAGAGGCGGCGCCGTTGGCGTTGTCCGATGAATCGAAACTACTACCCCTAAAGGCAAACAGATGAAATCCTCACGCGTGCGTTTCCGGCTTCCCATGTTCCTGATGTGCTGGGGCTTGCTGGGCGCATGCGCCTCGCTGCCGGACGTGGCCGCCATGGGCGACCGGCTC
>JBDSKP010000257.1:0-4382 GCA_039916925.1 Duganella sp. | reverse complement strand
GGCCCACAGATAATCGACCACGCGGTTGATGTAGCGCGCGCCGGAATAGCCTTCCTTCAGCATCGAATCGGCCCACTTGGGGTTCAGGTAGCGCGACTGCATTTCCTGGCCCATGTACTGCTCCAGCGTCTTGTGGCCCGGCTTGCGCGGATTGGACAGATCGCTGACCACCACTTCGGGCGTCTTGCCGTCCACGCTGCGGATCGCCATCGCGGTGCCACCCAGATACTGGAAGAAGTCGTCGTTGTCCAACGTCGCGAACAGATTGCTGGAGCGGCTGTGCAGCGCGATCTTGCTGCCGCCGATGGCCTGCTTGAACAATTCACGCCGCTGGACAGGATCGGCCTTGTCGTCACCCCAGTAGCCGGCGCCGAACGGGTGGCTCATGCGGTTGATGAACACGTCCGCCACTTCCTTTTCGTTCTTCCAGGCGTTCGTCAGCGGGATCAGCTTTTCGATCTGCGTGCCGTAGGCGCCGCTCGGCACGCCGAAGATGCGCACCGACGCCATGCGCCGCGCCTCGTCGGCGGAGATGCCGTTCGCCTGCATCACGGCGGCGGTCTTGCGGCTGTGCTCCTGCATCACGTTGCCCGACGCTCCGGTGTCGGCGGCGGCGCCCAGGTCGTCCTGTCGCTGCGCCAGTTGCGCCGCCTTGTCCATCAGCGCCAACAGATTGCCGAACAAGTCGCGGAACAGGCCCGACGAAATCAAGGTGACATCGACGCGCGGGCGGCCCAGCTCCTTGCGGGTCAGCGCCTCGACGCCGGTCACGCGGCCGCGCTCATCCCAGGTCGGCCGCACGCCCATCAGCGACATCGCCTGCGCCTCCATGATGCCTTCGTGGCGCGAGGTCTCCACGCCCCACAGATTCATGCTCAACTTGTCCGGATAGACGCCGTGGCGCTTGCGGTAGTCGTCCACCAGTTGCCCCGCCAGTTTAGCGCCCGCCTCGTAGGTGGTCTTGCTCGGAATGCGCGACGGATCGAGGCCGAAGAAATTGCGTCCCGTCGGCAGCGCGTCCGGGTTGCGCACCAGGTCCGCGCTGGCGCCGGTCGGGATGTAGCGCCCGGACAGCGCCTCCATCAGACGGTCCAGTTCCAGCGCCGCGCTGCGCTCGATATCGTTCTCCAGTTGCGCGACGCGTTTGGTCTTTTGTTCGGCCGTGGCGCCGGTATCAAGGCTGACCACCGCGCGCGCGGTGGCGTTGCGCAGCTCCCTGGTCGGCGCCACGCCGAAGGTGTGCAGGCCGAACGGCGTCAGCTTGTTGCCGGTATCGTCCAGATATTCTTCCAGCGCCTCCATGTCGGCTTCGGTTTTGAGTGCGGTCGTCTTCATGTCCTTCAACACGCCGCTCCTGGCCGCGATGCGGTTCAGCGCCACCAGGTGGCTGCGCGCCAGCAGCGGGCTTTTTTGTTCAGCCACGCGGTAATCGTTCAGCAGCGCGCCGAGTTCGCGCAGGTCCGGATTGAGGCCGGCGATATCGAACGGCGGCGTCATATGGTCGATGATGGTCGCCATGCCGCGGTGCTTGGCCTGTATGCCCTCGCCCACGTCGTCCATCACGTACGGGTAGATGTTCGGCATGGCGCCGATCAGCGCCTCGGTCGGATCGTCCTCGGACAGGCCGGCCTCCTTACCGGTCAGCCATTCCTGCGTGCCATGGGTACCGATGTGCATCACGGCGTTGGCCTGGAAGCTTTTTTGCAGCCACAGATAGAAGGCGATGTACTCGTGACTCGGCGGCATGCTCACCTCGTTGTGCAGCTTCTCCAGGTTCTGCTCCCACGCACGGCCGGGCTGCGGCGCCATCAGCACGTTGCCGAAGCGGCGCGCCGGATAGACGAAGAATTGCTGGCCCTTGGCGTCGCGCCACAGCACCGGCGCGCTTTCCGGCTTGCCCCAAGACGCCAGGATGGAATCGCGCAGCGCTTGTGGCAGTTTCGCGAACCAGGCCTGGTAGTCGGACAGCGGCACCAGCAAGGCCTGGCCGCTTTCGGCCAGATGCTTCAGGCCCGCCATGTAGTCGCCCTTGGACTTGCCGGGGTAGTTGCCCCACTGCTGGATCTCGCCTTGCAGTTCGGCCTCGCCGGCCGGCAGCGCGTCCCCGGTCTGATAGCCGTCGCGCTTGAGGCGCTGGACGATTTGCCACAGGCTCTCCGGCAGCACGTTCAGATACGCCGCGCCTATCGTCTCCGAGCCGTGCGGGTAGTTAAAATAGATCATGGCGATGCGCTTGTCGCCGTTGGCCTTCTGGCGCAGGGCCAGCCAGGCGGTCGCGCGCTCGTTGAGGCGCTCGATGCGTTCGGCGATCGGCGTCTCCTCGACGTAGGCCAGGCCGGTTTGCGCGTCGCTGATGCGCTCACGGCTGGCGACCACGGTTGGTTGTATCAACCCCGCCACTTCGGCGCCGGCCAACTGCCAGGTGCGTTCGATGATATCGAGGCCGATCTTCGATTCGCGCCACTGCGCCGCCGTCTGCTGGCTCAGGGTGATGGCGTTGATCGCCGGGACGCCGATCTTGTCGAGCAGCGCGCCGGTGTTGGCGGTGCCGCCGACCTTCATGCCCAGCGCGACGATCAGGTCGACGCGGCTCTTGCCGTTTTCGTCGAGCAGGAAGCGCAGCGGCACATCGTACGGATAGCCGAACACCGGCAGCACGTTGTAGCCGCTCGCCTCGAGCCGCGCGACGATGGCCGCCAGCGGCAGGGTTTGTCCCGCCACCAGGCTGGCGCGATAGAACGGCACGGCGATCCACGGCGCGCCGGTCTTGTAGTTGGCATAACCCTGCAGATAGTGCTCGTAGCTGTCGTAGGTGCGGTTGGCCGCCACATCGTACAGGCCGACGTCCGGCATCGCGTGCACCCGCGCCACCGTCAAGGTCGCGCCAAACTGGCTGCGCAGGATGTAGCGCAGCAGGTTGCCCATGTTCTCGATGCCGCCCTCGCTGTGATACTGCTGAATGGCCTTGTCGTCCTGTACGCCCAACTCGCGCATGCCGTCGTCGATGGCCCCGCCGACGGCGAACACCGGATGGCGCGCCTTGCGCAGCGCGCGCAGTTCTTCCGCCAATCCCGCCATCGCCAACCGTCCCTTGGCGTTGACCACCGCCACATCGGCGCCGGCCAGTGCGCGGCGGTCGGCCTCCGTCATGCCATTGGCGGGAATGATGCGGATGACGACATTCAGTTGTTTCAATTCCGCCTGCAAGCCGCGCACCGCCAGCACGGCGGGCCGCGATTCGACATCGCCCAGCATCAGCGCCAGCGTGCGCGGCGCCTGCGCCGAGTGCACGTAGCCGACGATGAAGAATGAAATCATCAGCAATAAAACGACTTCCAGTGTTCCAAAGCGCTTATTCGGGTACATACACGACCTTCCCGTCCGGCAGCTGGTAGGCGGTGCCCAGGCGTTTGCCGGCACCGGACAGCGGCTTGTCGCTGACGCGGCTCACCGAGATCTCGGCGCCCTTCTTGGTCAGCACCTCGACGCGGCCGTCGGCGCTTTTCTTGGCGATCGTGACTTCCGAATTCGGGTCCAGCAGGTCCATCATGTTCCAGGCAGAGAACAGCGCCAGCATCATGGCGACGATGAAGACGATGCTGGCGTCGAACAGGTTGGCGACGCCGGCCAATGGGTCCTCGGTGTGCTCGCCGATGCGGCTATAGCGGTGGCGGTTCATAAATCGCATGGTTTTCTCATGCCTCCACGCGCACCAGGTGCGGCTTGTGTCCGTGCGTCGTCAGCATCGCCTCGGCGGCGTAGGCGATGTCGGTCAGGTCGCTGCGCAGCCAATGCTCGCGCACCAGGCTCAGAACGTAGGCGCACACGCTGCATGCCAGGCCGACCACGGTCGCGGTAAACGCGGTGGTCATCGATTCGGCCATCTTCGGCAGATTGCCCTGCGCCAGACCCGCCAGCGAAATACCCATCGGGATCAGGGTGCCCATCAGGCCGAGCGCCGGGCCGACCCGCACCACGAAGCGCACGCCGTCGAGCCGGCGCACACCGGCGGCGTCGGCGCGCTGCACCACCCGCTCGAGGCGTGCATCGAGTCCGGGTTCGCCTTCCTGCGCCGTCAGCACGGCCGCCATGTCATGCCTGGCGGTGGCCACCAGCATGCGTACGCCGCGCCGGCGCTCGAGCCATTCGGCGCCGAAGGTGCCGAAGCACACCAGCATGTACAGGGTCAGCGCGGCGATCCCCAGCATCACGGGCAGATACAGTACGTTGGAAATGGAATACAGCAGCGTCTCGATCGAGCGGATGGCCGCGTCGGCAGGCAGGTTGGGCATTGAATGATCCAGCGACAGAAGCAATCCGCTCACCTCCCCGTGAGCGGATTGAAAGAAAGCGCCTGGGCGCTTCCACCTCTTTGGCCGGTA
>JBDSKP010000256.1:0-2390 GCA_039916925.1 Duganella sp. | reverse complement strand
CGTGGCCGGGCAATGTGCGGCAACTCTATAACGTGGTCGAACACGTGTGCGCGCTGGCGACGGCGCCGCTGATTCCGTTGTCGCTGGTGCAGCGGGCGCTGCGCGTGCCGTCGCTGGAGGTGCTCAGCTACACCGAGGCCAAGCAGCGCTTCGAGCGCAACTACCTGGTCCAGCTGTTGAAGTTGACCGATGGCAACGTGGCCGACGCCGCCCGCCTGGCCGAGCGCAACCGGACCGAGTTCTACCGCCTGCTGCAAAAATACGACCTGGACGCCAGCCTGTTCCGCAGCGATCCGACGCCTGTCGCCATAGAGCGACAAGACGCCCTCCTTAAAAATCAATGACTTATGAAATGGCGGCCATAAGCTGTCGCCATTTCACGACAAAATCCGGGGGATGTGGCCGAAAACATCACGATTTGACAATTTCAAAGAGGAAATTTCCACCCAAGCCAATGATTTTAAAAGGATTTTTCACGCTGGCACGCCGATTGCTAAGGATAGGGTAACGTCACTGACGTTTCACCTAAAACTTGAAAAAGGAAGCAAATCATGATGACTACCAAATTGATCGCCCGCCTGATGGTTGCCGCCACCCTGACCGCCGCAGCCGCTACTGGTACCGCTTTCGCAGCTGGTCAGCAAGAAGGTGCAATGGCTGGAGCCGCCAAGACCGGCACCGCCTCCAATGACGATGCAATCACCAGCAAAATCAAAGCTTCGCTGGCCGATCAAAAACAAATCGGCGTGACCACCACCGACGGTGTGGTCGTGCTGAGCGGCGCCGTTCCAAGCACTGAAGTGGGCACCAAGGCCATTCAGGTCGCATCGGCCGTCCCGGGCGTTAAAGAAGTAAAAAGCGAACTGACCGTCGCTTCGAAGTAAGCAGTACCGCAGTAGTTAGTATCCCGCAGTAAAACCCTAGTAGGAGAAGTACCGCAACACACCCTAGTAACTGACCCTTTTCCGGGCAGCGTGCGTAGACGCTGTCCGGACTTTTTTTGCCAGCGAAGTTGCCAAATAAGCCAAAAAATACAACGACGCCCCAAGAGCGCCGTGATTTTTCTTACATTAACCGGGAATACTTGCGATGGGAATCACCAGAATTAGCGGGTTACTTGGGAAAGATGTGAAGCCATATTTTTTGTAGAACCCTGCGGCATCCTCGTCCTTCGCGTCCACAGATAGCGCGAATCCCCCCACCTCCTTTGCCGCCGCCTTCGCCTTTGTCATTGCTTCCACCAACAACTTTTCTCCGAGACCTTGCCCTTGATGCGATTTGGAGATTGCGAGACGCGCGAGCGCATAACCGGATACGTTCGATGGAAGCCGTTTTGCCATACTGACGGGCAGTTCGTCTTTGCAGCTCATAGACCGTATCGCCATGGTGAAAAACCCGAGAATCATACCGGGATCGTCATCATCGACAATAACGTAAGTCTTCGCCACATCCTTACTTTGGTGCTGCTTAGCCGTTGTTTTGAGGTAATTATCCAGTTCATCCTTACCGCAGGTGAACTTATTTACCTCATGCCCTACTTCCAACGGTTTTACTAAATATATCATTTTGCGCCTTGTTTTTATGCTGCTCGAAGGCCTTGATTAAAGCCTCATTGGGTGCAGGCGGAGCATCGAGCAAATTAATTAACATGGCAGCATCCTCACGGGTGTATCGGATCATGTATTCACGATCGATAATCAACTGTGCTTTTTCTAGTGCCGCCTGAACCAAAAATTGATTCAGGGTGGCACCAGTTAAGTCTGCTGCCTCTTGGAGTTTCTCTGCTATTGGGTTAGAAACTCTGGCCGTGATTCGGCCTCTTTCTTCCGTCGAATTCATATATACCTTCCAGATCGGTGCCGATAAGCCACTATCAACCACGAACAATATATTTCAATGTAGTTTGTATTTGAGTTTAAGTTTGCGTTTGCGTTTGCGTTGCCCTATTGAGCAAAAGCATCGTAGCACACCGGTGCCACTTTGCCACCTGCAGGCGTCAATTTGACACCACACCCTGACGTTGGGAGCAAGCCGCGACGGCCACAACAACGTCACGTCTCGTTTTGACAAAAAAAACGGCGAATCGCCCTGAGCGATTCGCCGCAAATACGAACTTAACGTGTAACGGGGTTAGGCTGTTACCACGGTCAGCTCAGGTTTTCCAGGCGGATCTTCGTCACGCTGCCGCACACGGTCGACAACGCTTCCATCTTGGCGATGGCCGCCGTCACGTTCTTCTCCTGGGTCTGGTGCGTCAGGAAGATGATGTCGGTCCTGGTCTCGCCTTCGGCCGGTTCCTTTTGCAGCATGGCGTCGATCGAGATCGTCGCGTCCGCCAGGATGCGGGTCAGGTCGGCCAGCACGCCCGGCTGGTCGCTGACGTTCATGCG
>JBDSKP010000255.1:0-4437 GCA_039916925.1 Duganella sp. | reverse complement strand
TTGCCAAGGGAGTGGACGCATGAACGCCTTCTCCTGGAAGCCACGCGCGCTGGCGCTCAATGTCGTGATGCTGGCCGCCGGCGCGCTGACCTTGTTCCCGCTGGTGTGGATGTTGTCGGTGTCGCTGATGGAACCCGGCGAATCGAGTTCGTTCCCGTTGCCGATGCTGCCGAAGGCGGCGACCCTGCACAGCTATCGCGAGTTGTTCGGCCAGGCCGGCATCGGCCGGTATCTGCTTAACAGTTTGTTGCTGTCGTGCGCCGCGACGGTGTTGTCGCTGCTGTTCAACGTCAGCGCCGGCTATGCCTTCGCCAAGCTGCGGTTCCAGGGCCGCGACCGGATTTTCAAGGTCATGCTCGGCGCGCTGGTGATTCCGAGCCAGGTCGCGATGCTGCCGCTGTTCCTGCTGTTGAAGTATCTGGGGCTGGTCAATACCTATGGGGCGGTACTGGTGCCGGCGATGGCGGGCATTTTCGGTATCTTCCTGGTGCGCCAATACGCGCTGACGATTCCCGATGCGTTGCTGGAGGCGGCGCGCATGGACGGCGCCGGTGAGTTCCGTATCTTCCGCGTGATCGTGCTGCCGCTGCTGACGCCGACCCTGGTCACGCTGGGGATCTTCACCTTCCTCGGCACCTGGAACGACTTTATGTGGCCGTTGATTGTGCTGACGGATAAGGACCTTTACACCTTGCCGGTGGCGCTGGCATCGCTATCGCGCGAGCACGTTCAGGACAATGAACTGATGATGGCCGGCTCGGTGCTGACCATTTTGCCGGTGCTGCTGCTGTTCCTTTGCCTGCAAAGGTACTACATGCAAGGCCTGCTGGTGGGGAGCGTAAAGGGATGAAGCTCGTTCACATGCTGGCCGCCGGCCTGGCGGCGATGCTGGTGTCGGCGGCCCACGGCGCCGCGCCGGCGCGCGTGCTCGATGATTTTTCCGCCGGCGACGCGTGGCAGGCGCAGGCCTCCGATGGCGTGCTGTCCGCCGCCAGTGCCGCCGACGGTGGATTGCGTCTGGATTTCGACTTCGCCGGCAAAGGCGGTTATGCCTTCGTACGCCGCGCACTGCCGCTCGACCTGCCGGACAACTACGAGATCTCGTTCTACGTGCGCGGGGACGCGCCGGTCAACCATTTCGAGTTCAAGCTGACGGACGCCAGCGGCGACAACGTCTGGTGGTTCCCGCAGCAGAACTATAGCTTCCCCAAAGACTGGCAACTGGTGCGCATCAAGAAGCGTCAGATGTTGTTCGCATGGGGGCCGACCAAGGACCGTGTGCTCAAACACGCCGACCGTATCGAGTTTGTCGTCAGCGCCGGCAGCGGCGGTGGCAAGGGATCGATCCAGCTTCGGCAATTGACGATTCGGCCGCTGCCGCCGGTACCGGACACCTGGCCGAAGCCCGTCGCGCGGGCGTCCTCCCAAATGTCCGGCGGCGGCGCCGCGCTGTCGATCGATGGCAATCCCCGCACGGCATGGGTGAGCAGGAAGAACAAGGAAAAACCACAGCGGCTGACCATCGATCTGGGCGCCGGGCGCGAATTCGGCGGCCTTGTTCTGCATTGGCTGGGCCGCCGCCACGCCAGTGACTACGATGTCGAACTGTCCTCCGACGGCGGCCAATGGCGCACGGTCCGCCATGTCGTCGGCGGCAACGGCGGTGACGATCCATTGCGCTTGCAGGAGTCGGAAGCGCGATATGTCAGGCTGGTGCTGCGCGACGGCCCGGCGACCGCTTATGCGTTGGCGGAGGTGGATGTGAAGGATCTGGCCTGGGGCGCGACGCCGAACCAGTTCATCGAAGGCGTGGCCCGCGACGCGCGACGGGGATTGTATCCACGCGGCTTCTCCGGCCAGCAGTCCTACTGGACGCTGGTCGGCGTCGACGGCGGCGGCGATCACAGCGCGCTCATTTCCGAGGATGGCGCGTTGGAGTCGAAGCAGGGCGGTTTCTCCGTCGAGCCCTTCGTGCGCGACGAGGGCCGGCTTGTCGGTTGGGCCGACGTGGAGGTCAGCCAGAGTTTGCGGGACGGGTACCTGCCGATACCGACGGTGATGTGGCGCCACCCCGGCTGGACGCTGTCGGTGACGGCGGCCGCCGACGGCACGCCGGCGTCGTCACGGCTGCTGGCGAAGTACGAGCTGAAAAACCTTGGAGCCATCGCGCGGCGCCTGCAACTGGTGTTGGCGGTGCGTCCGTTTCAGGTCAATGCGCCGCGCCAGTTCCTCAACACACCGGGTGGTTTCAGCGCTATTCATGATCTGCGATGGGATGGCCGGGAGTTCAGCGTCAACGGAGAGAACAAAATTCTTCCTTTGCCGCTTCCCGCCGGCGTGGATCTGTCGTCATTCGATGGCGGCATGCTGCCCGGTACTGGTCGGGCCGCATCCAACGCCGCGCGCCACCTGCATGACGAAACGGGCATGGCCTCCGCCGCGCTGACCTATGACGTCGTGTTGCCGCCATACGGCGGTGTTGTCATCGGCGCGGTTCTGCCGATGGCGAACGGCGGTGTGATCCCGCCGCCCGGCCAGGACGCCGCCGCGTGGCTGATCGGCCGACAGGACGCGGTGGCGGGGGAATGGCGCGACAAGCTGAATCGGGTCGCGCTGAAGGTGCCGGCTGCGGGCCGACATATGGCCGACACGCTGCGCTCGTCCCTGGCGCACATGTTGATGACGCGCGAGGGCGCATCCCTGCAACCGGGCACGCGATCCTATCGTCGCTCGTGGATACGTGATGGGGCGATGATGTCCGAGGCGCTGCTGCGGCTCGGGCAGGCCGGCATCGCGGCGGACTATCTGCGCTGGTATGTGCCATACCAGTTCGATAATGGCAAGGTGCCGTGTTGCGTGGATCGCCGTGGCGCCGATCCGGTGCCGGAGAACGACAGTCACGGCCAGCTGATATTCCTGGCCGCGGAACTGTACCGCTACACGCGGGATAAGACCGCGCTTGCCGATGCCTGGCCGCGCATCGATGCCGCCGCGCGCTATATGGAGAGCTTGCGCCAGTCCGAGCGCGTCGCGGAGAACCTTGTGCCGGAGCGCCGCGCGTTCTACGGATTGATGCCCGCATCGATCAGCCACGAGGGCTACTCGGAAAAGCCGATGCATTCGTACTGGGACGATTTCTGGGCGATGCGGGGCTACAAGGACGCCGCCGATATCGCCACGGCGCTCGGACATACCGACGCCGGCCAACGTCTGGCGGGGCAACGCGACGAGTTCCGGCGCGACCTCTATGCGTCGCTGGCCGCCGCAACCAAGCGTCACGGCATCGACTACCTTCCCGGTGCGGCGGAACTCGGCGACTTCGATCCCACATCGTCGACCATCGCGCTCACGCCCGGCGGCGAGCAGGGGTTCCTGCCGCCGGCGATGCTGAAAGCGACCTACGATAAATACTGGGACTTTTTCCTGGCCCGCCGCGACGGCCGCAAGGCATGGGAAGACTACACGCCGTATGAGCTGCGCAATGTCAGCGCCTTCGTGCGGTTGGGCTGGCGCGAGCGGGCCGCCCGGCTTCTCGACTACTTCTACGCCGACCAGCGCCCCGCCGGATGGAACCAGTGGGCCGAAGTCGTAGGCCGCGATATGCGTGAGCCGCGTTTTGTCGGCGATATGCCGCACGGCTGGATATCGTCCGACTACATCCGCGCGGCGCTCGACTCGTTCGCCTACGAACGGGAGGCCGATCACGCGCTGCTGCTGGCCGAAGGCGTGCCGCTGGACTGGCTGCGCGGGGACGGCATCGGCCTCCAGGGACTGCGCACGCCGTATGGGCCGCTGAGCTACACACTGGCCGCCGCCGGAGGCACGCTCTCGCTCGGCGTGGAGGCGATGCCACGCACTCCGCCGGGCGGCGTCGTCTTCACCTGGCCGTGGGGTACGGCGCCCGGCGCGGCCACGCTGAACGGCCGGCCGGTGGTATGGCGCGACCGGCAAATCCACATCGACAGCCTGCCGGCGGTATTGAAAATTAATGGCGCACCGTTCTAACCTCAAGATCACAAGGATCATCACATGAGCAAATCCATCCAGTTTCCCGCCGACTTCCTGTGGGGCAGCGCCACGTCGGCGTATCAGATCGAGGGTTCGCCGCTGGCCGATGGCGCGGGTCCGAGCATCTGGCAGCGCTTCTGCGCGGTGCCGGGCAATGTGCGCGACGGCGATAACGGCGATATCGCCTGCGACCATTACAACCGCTACATGGAGGATGTCGCCCTGATGGTGAAGCTGGGATTGAAGGCTTACCGCTTCAGCGTGTCCTGGAGCCGCATCCTGCCGCAGGGTCGCGGCGCGGTGAACCAGGCCGGCCTCGATTTCTACAGCCGCCTGATCGACGTGCTGCTGGCCAATGGCATCGAACCTTTGCTTACGCTGTACCACTGGGATTTGCCCGCCGCGCTGGATGATCGCGGCGGCTGGCTC
>JBDSKP010000254.1:0-10567 GCA_039916925.1 Duganella sp. | reverse complement strand
GCCCCTACCACCGGGAGCACGGCGGCGATCTGGTATGGGAGATCGGCTCCGGCTACTTCGGCTGCCGCGACGCCGAGGGCCGCTTCTCGGAGGCGAACTTCGTCGCCAACGCCACGTCGCCGCAGGTCAAGATGATCGAATTGAAGCTGTCGCAGGGGGCCAAGCCGGGCCACGGCGGCGTGCTGCCGGGCGCCAAGGTCACCATCGAAATCGCCACCACGCGCGGCGTTGCGCTGGGCGTCGACTGCGTCTCGCCATCGAGCCACTCGGCCTTCGACACGCCGCTCGAGATGCTGGCCTTTATCGACCGCCTGCGCAATCTGTCGGGCGGCAAGCCGACCGGCTTCAAGCTCGCCATCGGCCACCCGTGGGAGTTCTTCGGCATCGTCAAGGCGATGCTGGCGACCGGCATCACGCCCGACTTCATCGTCGTCGACGGCGGCGAGGGCGGCACCGGCGCCGCGCCGCTCGAATTCACCGACCATGTCGGCACCCCGCTGCAAGAGGCGCTGCTGCTGGTGCATAACACGCTGGTCGGCGCCAATTTGCGCGACAAGATCAAGATCGGCGCCTCGGGCAAGATCATCACCGCGTTCGACGTCGCCCGCATCATCGCCATCGGCGCCGACTGGTGCAACTCGGCGCGCGGCTTCATGTTCGCGCTGGGCTGCATCCAGTCGCAGAGCTGCCACACCGACAAATGCCCGACCGGCGTGGCCCCGCAGGACCAGAACCGCCAGCGCGCGCTGGTGGTGCCGGACAAGATGCGGCGCGTGACCAACTTCCATCAAAACACCATGGCCGCGCTGGCGCAGCTGATCGCCGCCGCCGGCCTGACGCACCCGTCGCAACTGAAGCCGCGCCACCTGGTGCGGCGCATCTCGCCCAACCAGGTCAAGCTGGTGTCGCAGTTGCTGCCGTATCTGGAGGCGGGACAGCTGCTCGACCCGAGCCAGTTGGCGCGCCTGCCGCCGGTGTTCGGCTTGTACTGGCCGATGGCGCAGGCGGAGTCGTTCAATCCGCTGTGTTGAGCAATGAGCGGCTCAACCGCTCAACGGTTTCACGTAGGTCGGATTAGCCGGAACGGCGTAATCCGACATGAGCCGCCGACGGAGCTTGGCGGATTACGCTGACGCTAATCCGCCCTACGTGATTCCTCGTGATGCGTGTGCTGTTGCCGGCTTAGCGCTGGACGCGCAGCTTGATGACGCGCCTGTGCGGCGTCGAGGCGTCCGAAGATGATGAAGACGAGGCGGCCGGCGCCGACGTGTCGCACGAGCCGCAGCTGCCGCAGCCATCGCCGCAGTTCGACTGCGTCTTGAACAACTTGGCCAGCTTGTTCTGGTCGAACCCGCGCCGCGTCAGGGAGTACACGATCCGCTGGCGCCACGCAGCCGGCAGGTACTTGGTGCAAAAGTGCAGCACCGCCGCCGCGACGATCAATCCCACGATAATCTGCTGCCACATATCAGCCCCCTATCAACCCGCCAGCGCCAGCGAAATACGGTACGTCAGGAACGACGCCACGTACGCCAGCGCGAACATATAACCCGCCATCAGCAATGGATAACGGATGCTGTTGGTCTCGCGCCGCACCACGCTCAAGGTCGACAGGCACTGCGGCGCGAACACATACCACGCCAGCAGCGACAACGCCGTCGGCAGCGCCCACGACGCGGCGATGATCGGCGTCAGCGACTGCGCCAGGTCGTCGCCGCTCTGCGACAGCGCGTACACGGTGCCCAGCGCGCCGACGGCGACTTCGCGCGCGGCCATGCCCGGCACCAGCGCGATGCAGATCTGCCAGTTGAAGCCGATCGGCGCGAACACGAATTCGAGCGCGCGGCCGATCATGCCGGCGACGCTGTAATAGATCGCCGGATGGGTCGCCCCTTCCGGCGCGCCCGGGAAGGTGCTGAGGAACCACACCAAAATCATCAACGTCAGGATCACGGTGCCGACGCGCGTGAGGAAGATGCGCGCGCGCTCCCACAAGCCCAGCGCCAGGTTGCGCAGGTGCGGCCAGTGGTAGGCCGGCAGCTCGAGCATCAACGGCTGCTTGTGCCGCGAGCCCATGGCGCGCTTCATCAAGTAGGCCACCGCCATCGCCGAGATGATGCCGGCGAAGTACAGCACGAACAGCACCAGCCCCTGAAGGCTCATGAAGCCGCCCACCTGGCGCTCCGGAATGAACGCGGCGATCACCAGCGCATACACCGGCAGCCGCGCCGAGCAGGTCATCAGCGGCGCGATCATGATCGTCACCAGGCGGTCGCGCTTATTCTGGATCGTGCGCGCGGCCATCACGCCGGGGATCGCGCACGCAAAGCTCGATAGCAGCGGAATGAAGGCGCGGCCAGACAGCCCCACGCCGCCCATCAGACGGTCCAGCAGGAAGGCGGCGCGCGGCAGGTAACCGCAGTCCTCCAGCACCAGGATGAAGAAGAACAGGATCAGAATCTGCGGCAGGAACACCAGCACGCTGCCGACGCCGCCCATGATGCCCTCCACCAGCAGGCTGCGCAGCATGCCTTCGGGCAGCAGGCCGCCCAGCATCTTGCCCAGGCTTTCGACGCCGCCGGAGATCATATCCATCGGCATCTTAGCCCAGCTGAACACCGCCTGGAACACCAGGAACATCAACACCGCCAGGATGACCGGGCCGACCACCGGGTGCATCACCACGTTGTCGATCTTTTCTGTCAGGTTGCCGGTGTCGTGGACGTCGTTGCTGACGGCGGCCAGGATGCGGCGCACCTCGCGCTGCGTGTCCTCGACCGAGACGGCGTCGATCGCCGACAGCGCATTGGGCCTGGACTGCGCCAGCGGCAGCATCAACTCGAGCGCGCGCACCAGCGACTTTTCGCCGCCGGCCTGCACCGCCACCGTCTCCACCACCGGCATGCCCAGTTCATCGGCCAGCAGGTCGGCGTCGATCTCGATGCCGCGCTTCTTGGCCACGTCGACCATGTTCAGCGCCAGCACCATCGGCAGGCCCAGACGTTTGATCTCCAGCACCAGGCGCAGGTTAAGGCGCAGATTGGTGGCGTTGACGACGCAGACGACCACGTCCGGCGCGGCCTCGCCGGCGCGCAGGCCGGCGACGACGTCGCGCGTGATTTCCTCGTCCGGCGTGTGGGCCGACAGACTATAGGCGCCCGGCAGATCGAGCACGCGGAAGGCGTGGCCGCCCGGCGAGTTGAACGTACCCTCCTTGCGCTCGATGGTCACGCCGGCGTAATTGGCGACCTTCTGGCGCGAGCCGGTCAGGCGGTTGAACAGCGCGGTCTTGCCGCAATTGGGATTGCCCAGCAAGGCCACGATGGGCGTCTGGGATATCACGGGCGCCTGCGGCACCGGTTTTTCTACTGCACCCATTATTTATTGGTCCGGTTGGATCGAAATCAGCGCGGCTTCGAAGCGGCGCAACGCGAAAGTGGAGTTGCCGACCTTGATGGCCAGCGGCTCGCCGCCCGGCATGCCGCGCTTGAGCAGGCGGACTTTTTCGCCGGGCACGAAGCCGAGCTCCATCAGCCGCCGCGCCAGGCCGGCGCCGTCGTCGGCCGCGTCGCCGGGGGAAACGCCCACCACGGTGGCGCCAGCGCCTGTCGCCAGCGCGTCCAGGGTGATCAGGGGAACAGCATGCGTCATGAGCCAGGTCCAATCAGGATGCGCCGGCGCGATGGCGGCGACGCGCCCGGCGGGCCGCAAAAGCGCGTTCTCGCCGGAAATAAGATACGAGTATTATAAACGGTAATGCGAATTACTACTATTTGCGCTTGCATCGGCCGCCGAGTTGAGGCAGTATACGATTAATGATAATGATTCGCATTAAGTTACTTGCAATCATGTCTTAATTGCTCTTGTCTCCGTATTTGTGCGGCCTAGCCAGAAGGTGTATCGATGATTGTATGTGTCTGCAACAACATATCTGATCGTGAAATTCGTCAAGCCGTGGAATTGGGCGTGGCGTCGATCGAAGAACTGCGCCGCGACCTGGGCGTGTCGACCTGCTGCGGCCAGTGTTTCGACTGCGCCGAACAAATCCTCAACGAGCATCTGGCAACGATCCAGGCCACCGCCGGGATCAACGAGACGGTGTTGAAGCGTCCCGTCTTCACCAACTAATGATGAACACCATGACCTATAGCCGGACGGCGCCGTCGCTGTCCGCGGACGACGTCGCGACGCCGCGGCGCGAACAGCGGCAAGCGAAGCTGCCCGGACGCAAGTTCGCCCCGCTGGTGGCGATCGTCGCCGGTCATGCGTTGCTGTTTTACACGGTCAATTCCGGGATGATGAGCAAGATCGCCGACGCGGTCATGCCCAAGGTTGTCACGGTGACCTTCGTCGCCTCGCCCGAGCCGCTCAAGCCGGCCGCGCCGCCGCCGCAGACGGTGCCGGTCGTGAAGCTGACGCCGACCTATATTCCACCGATGCCGGTGCTGGCCACGCCGCAGGTCGAACCGACGATCACCGTCGCGCCGCCGGCGCCGCGCGCCAGCCAGCCGGCCGCGGCGGCCGTCGCCGTATCGGTGGCACCGGCCCCGCCAGCGCCGGCGGCGCCGAAAACCATCACGGGGGTGGAATATATCCGCGCCCCGCAGCCGGTGTATCCGAGCATCGCCCGCCGCATGGGCGAGAGCGGGATCGTCATGCTGCGCGTGCTGATCGGGGAAAAGGGGCAGGCGGAGCAGGTGACGATACAAAAATCGTCGGGCTCCGAGAAGCTGGATGAAGCGGGCCGCCAGGCCGTGCTGCGCGCGCTGTACAAGCCGTATATCGAGGATGGCAAGGCGATCCCGGTGTATGCGCTGGTGCCGATCAATTTCCAGTTGGGTTGATCGACCGGGCCACGCGGCCCGCGCGAAATTTAAAACACGTGGGCCGATCCGGCGTGCCGCCCAATCCGCCCCACGTCCATCTCACAAATCCAACCGCCCCTCGATCGAATCATCGAGCGTCTTGCCGATGACCGCGCCGATCAGCATCTTCACGCCAGCCACCGCGCGGCCATGCTTGGTGTCCCAATAATAACCGTAAGTCGGCGCGAACTTGATCAGCGTGATACGCGGATCGTCCTCGCCCTCGGTGAACCAGGTCTTCATCGTAAAACTCCACAACTCCTTCAGCTTGGCGCGGTCGCGCAAGACCGTGGCCACGCCCTCGATGTGCATGAACTCCGAATGGGCCGCCCCCTGGAAGTACAAGGTGGCCGACGGATCGGCCGCCAGCTCCTGGTTCTTCAGGCTGTCGCCGGCGCTGATGAACCAGATATTCCCCAGATCATCGACCTGCAGCGCCGTCATCGGCCGCGCGTCGCCGGGACCGCCGTCGCTGTCGTCGGTGCAGAAGAAGCAGCCTGGCGTGCTGTCGACGAAGTCCCTGATTTTCTTGACGGCATCCTCGCCGATCAAATCCTGATGGTGTTGTTCCGCTTGATTGGCATTGATCGCATCCATGGCGTGCTCCCGATAAGTAGAGCGGCCATGGTAGCGCCGCCGGCGCCCGCACTCGGTGGGTTGTCACACACTTGCGGCCACATGCGCGGTACGAATGCTAATTGTTTTCATTAACGCCAACAATCTCACTCCGGGGATATTGATACGCTTTTTAGCCGCCTGGCACGATTAACATCCGTGGCGCTACGCCTCGCGCGCCCGTTCGTGGCAAAATGCGGGTATTCCACCACCATTTTAGAAAGCCACCCCATGAAGGGCGACCCAGAAGTCATCCGTTTGCTGAATGCTCAGCTGACCAACGAACTCACCGCTATCAACCAGTACTTCCTGCACGCCCGCATGTACAAGCACTGGGGCCTGGAAAAGATCGCGAAGAAGGAATACGAAGAATCGATCGGCGAAATGAAGCACGCCGACAAGCTGATCGACCGCATCCTGATGCTCGACGGCCTGCCGAACCTGCAAGCGATGCACAAGATCATGATCGGCGAGCACACCGAGGAAATGATCGGCTGCGACCTGACGCTGGAAAAAGGCGCGCAGCTGACCGTCAAGGAAGGCATCGCCACCGCCGAAAAGGCCGGCGACTACGTCTCGCGCGACCTGCTGCTGATGATTTTGGAAGACACCGAAGAGCACATCGACTGGCTCGAAACGCAGCTGGACCTGATCGGCAAGATCGGCATCCAGAACTACCTGCAAAGCCAGATGAACGAAGAGTAAAACCCGGGACGCGTAAGCCGGGGTGGGGGGGGTTACGTCCCCGACACCGCCGCCGTCTCATCAAGCCGCAGGCCCTCCGCCTGCGGCTTTTTCAATTTCACGAACAGCACGGCCACAGCGCCGCACAGCATCAGGCCACCGGCCAGCCGGATCACGTTCTCCGGATTCCCGCCCAGCAGGCTGCGGTAGTACAGCGGCAGCGTGAAGATCTGGATAATCATCGGAATCACGATGAACATATTGAAGATGCCCATATAAACCCCGGTGCGTTCCGGCGGAATGCACCCGGCCAGCATCACGTACGGATTGCCCATGATGCTGGCCCACGCCAGGCCGATGCCCACCATCGGCACGAACAGCAGCGCCGGCGAGTGGATCATCGGAATGCTCAGCATCGCGAAGCCGGCCAGCATCAGGCACACGCTGTGCGTCAGCTTCGGCCCGTACTTGCGCGTGAACGGCACCAGCGCCAGCGCGCCGATGAACGCGATGAAGTTATAGAACGCCCCCACCTGCCCGGCCAGCAGCCCGGCGTCGCGGAAGCCCTGCGACGCCGGGTCGGTGGTGCCGAACAAGGTGGTCGACAACGACAGCATGATGTACTGCCAATAGCAGAACATCGCATACCACTGGAACAGCTTGACCCACGCCAGCTGCTTCATCGTCGCCGGCATCTCGCGCACGGCGCTGTCGATATCGCGGAAAGTCTGCCGCCAGCCGGCCGGCCGCGAGCGGATCTCCGCCAGCTCCGACGCGGTTAGCGGATGCTCGGGCGTGGTCTTCAAGGTCCACAGCACGGAGCTGATCGAAAACACCGCGCCGATCAAAAAGGCGACGATGACGATGTGCGGAATATGGCTGGCGTTGACGGCGTCCTTGTTCATGCCCAGCCAGACCAATAACGACGGCGTCAGGTAGGCCAGCGTCTGCCCCAGTCCCGTGAAGGCGCTCTGCGTCAGGAAGCCCACCGAATGCTGCTTCGGCGCCAGCTTGTCGCTGACGAAGGCGCGGTACGGCTCCATCGTTACGTTGTTGGCCGCGTCCAGTATCCACAGCAGGCTGGCCGCCACCCACAGCGTGGGGCTGAACGGCATCGCCAGCAGGCCAAGGCTGCACAGGATCGCGCCGATCAGGAAGTACGGCGTGCGCCGCCCCCAGCGCGTGACGGTGCGGTCGCTCATCGCGCCGATCAGCGGCTGCACCAGCAGGCCGGTCATCGGGCCGGCCAGCCACAGATAGGGCAGGCTCGCCTCGTCGGCGCCCAGGTATTTGTAGATGGGACTCATGCTGCTCTGCTGCAGACCAAAGCTGAACTGGATGCCGAAGAAGCCGATGTTCATATTGATGATCTGCCAGAACGACAGATGCGGCTTCATGCCGCCCGCCGCGCCGCCGCTCATACCACCGCCCCGGCCTTGGACGGCAGCACCCCGCCGCCGCGCCAACAGGCGATCCACGGCTGGTAGAAGGCGATATCGGCCGGCACCGCGCCGGAGATGCCGCAGATGGCGCCGGCGAAGGCGTTGGCCCGCGCCAGCGTGAGCGGCAGCGACCAGCCCTGCGACTGGCCGAACAGGAACACGGCCGAGAAGGCGTCGCCCGCGCCGACCGTGTCGACGATGCGCGCCGGCGGGTGGCATTCCTCGTTGGAGGTGACGGCGCCGTCGGCGTCAAAGTGCAGCGCGCCGCGCTCGCCGAGCGTGACGATCAATCCCTTCAGCGTGAAGATGCGCATCAGCGCCTGGCAGGCCTCGACCATCCCGGGGCTGTCGATGGCCTTGGTGCCCGGCTGGGTGTGCGTGTACCAGCTAAACAAATCCTTGAGTTCTTCCTCGTTGACCTTGACGATATCGGCCAGGTGCAGCGACTCGAAGGCGCAACGTTCGGTCACCTGCCCGTCGCGCACGTTCAGGTCCAGATAGCGCGTGGCGTCCGACGCTTGCAGCATCGCCCGCAGCGCCGCGCGCGAGCGCTCATGGCGCTGCGCCATGGTGCCGAAGTAGATGACGGCGGGCCTGGCGTGCGCCAGCGCCGCCAGCGCGGGCGCCGTCTCCACGTAATCGTAAGCCTGATCGGGCAGGATGATGAACCGGTGGCCCTGCTCGTTGCGTTCGACCACCACGCGGCCGGTGGCCTCCCCGGGATCGATCTGCAGGCCCGCCTCGCTCATGCCGAAGCGCTCGAACTCCGCGCGCATCAGCGCCCCGTGCTTGTCGTCGCCGATGCGCGTGACCATCAGCGTGGCGACCCCGAACGCCGCCAGATTGCGCGCCACGTTGAACGGCGCCCCGCCGACGACCTGCTCGGTGAAGAAATCGTCGACCAGCGCTTCGCCGAACACGGCTATGGTTGGTTGGGTTATACCTGTTTCCATGCATGTCTCCGCGCCCTCTCGGGCGATTTTATATTATTCGCGTGCCAGCCAGTGCATCGCGTAAGGCGCCAGGGTGATCGTTCCTTCGACGCGGCCCGGCTCCGCGCAATCGCTCCAGACGCCCTGCAGCGCGTATTCCTGCGGCAGGCCGGTAAAGTTCATCAACGTCAGAAAGCGCTCGCCGCGCGCCAGCGCCAGCACGCCGTCGGGGGCGTCGGCCCGCAGCGCGCGCGGCGCGTTGGCGGCCAAGGCGGCCTGCTTGCGGCGGGCGCGTATCAGATGGGCCAAGCCCTGGTACATGATGCCCGGCGCGCTGCTCTTGTCGTAGCGGTGCTTCCAGCGCTGCTCGTCGAACACCGGCCGTTGCAGCCAGCGGCTGTCCATCGCATGCCGCGGACGATCGAGATAGCTGTAATCGTTCTCCATCGCCAGCTCGTCGCCCATGTACAGCACCGGCAACGCGCCAAAGCTCAGCGCCAGGCCATGCAGCAGCAGCATGCGGCGCAACGCCAGTGCGCGCCCGGCCTCGCTGGTGGCGGTCTGCAAGCCGGTCAGCGAAGCGGCCATGCCGTTGCTGCCGTGCGCCGCGTTCGGATCGGTGCTCTGGAAGGCGGCGCCGCTGGCGTAGCTGCCTTGCGCGCCGCTGAAGAAGCGCGCGGCGCTTGCCAGCCGGGCCGCCGCGCCGACCGCCGAACCCACTTCGGCCTCCGCGCGCAACACGTTCCAACCGATGTCGTCGTGGCAGCGCACGTAACTGAGCCACGTCGCCGCCGCCGGCAGCGGCGGCGTGTCGCGGATCACCTCGCGCAGCACCGCGGTGTTTTGCTCGGCCAGCGCCACCCAGCCGGCGGCCATCAGGCTGCTGTGATAAGCGATATGGCATTCCGGCGCGGCGGCGCTGCCCAGATAGGCCGGCAGCTCGCGCGTCGGCACGATGGCCTCCGCCTTCAGCAGCACGCCCGGCGCGACGATGTCGACGATGGCGCGCAGCGCCTGCAGCAGCTGGTGCGCCTCCGGCTGGTTCATGCTGTTGGTGCCTTCGCGTTTCCACAGGAAGGCGGTCGAATCGAGGCGGAACACCTCGATGCCGCGATTGGCCAGCCGCAGCATCGCCGCCGCCATCTCGGCGAAGACGTCCGGATTGGACCAGTTCATATCCCATTGATACGGGTAGAACGTGGTCCACACCCAGCCGCCCATCGCCTCCACGTAGGTGAAGTTACCCGGCGCGACCTGCGGGAACACCTGGCCCAGCGTGCGCTCGTGGCGGTCCGGCATCTCGCGGTCGGGGAAGACGTGGAACATCGCCCGCGCCTTCGGGTCGCCGGCTTTCGCGGCCAGCGCCCATTGGTTGTCGTCGGCCACGTGGTTCAGAATGAAGTCGGAGCACAGGCTGATGCCGGCGGCGCGCAGGCGCGTGGTCAGGTCGTGCAGGTCGGCGTTGGTGCCCAGCGCCGGATCGACCTCGTCGAAACTGGTGACGGCGAAACCGCCGTCGTTCTCGCCTTCGCGCGGACGCAGGAACGGCAGCAGGTGCAGGTAGCTGACGCCGAGTTCCTCCAGATACGGGATGCGCTCGGCCACGCCGTTCAAGCTGCCGCCGAAGTTCTGCACGTAGGCGCAGTAGCCCAGCATGCGCTGGTCGAGGAACCACTCCGGTTGCGCCGCGCGCTGGATGTCGAGCGCGCGCAGTTCGGGCGAGCGCTCGGCGTACAGCTTGCCCAGGGATTCCATCAGATCGCCGAGCCAGGCGTCGAAACCGGCGCGCTCGCCGTACAGGCCGGCCAGCAGGCGGCGCAGCACCGGTTCGGCCGTCGTCAGGCGTTGTTCCGCCAGCGGACGCAGATCGTTTGGAAGGGCCGCGAGCAGGCGGTCCGAGGTTGTTTGAGAAGGCATAGTGATAATTTTAATTCGTAGGGCGGATTAGGCGGAACGCCGTAATCCGCCATGCATGCGCCGACGATGACGCATGCATGGCGGATTACGCTGCGCTAATCCGCCCTACGTG
>JBDSKP010000253.1:0-5124 GCA_039916925.1 Duganella sp. | reverse complement strand
GCGCCATCGACCGCGACGACATGGAGCAGATCGGCCTGATGGGCCTGCTCGAGGCGCTGCGCCGCTACGGCGAGCCCGACGGCGCCTTCGGCAGCTACGCCAGCCTGCGCATCCGCGGCGCCATCCTGGACGAGCTGCGCCGCCAGGACTGGCGCCCGCGCGCGGTGCGCCAGCAAAGCCACAAGCTGCGCGACGCGGTGCGCGCGCTGACCCGCAAGCTCGGCCACGAACCAAGCGAGCAGCAGATCATGACCGGCCTGGCGCTGACGCCGGAGGCCTACCAGGCCTACCAGCTCGACGAGAACGCCGAGCTGATCGCCAGTTTCGACGAGATCCTGCAGGACACCGTCAGCAACGACAGCGCGCCGAGTCCGGAGGACCAGTTGATGGTGCGCCGCAGCCTGGAGCAGGCGCTGCGCGGGCTCGACGAGCGCGAGCAGCGGGTCGTGCAAATGTATTACGAATTCGAGCTCAGCTACAAGGAAATCGCCGCCGTGCTGGACCTGACCGACGCCCGCGTCTGTCAGCTCAACAAGGCGGCGCTGGGCAAAATGAAAGCCGTGCTGCAGGCCTGAAGCGTTCAGGCCTGCGGCAGGGAATTGGTAAATGACGCGGAAAGGCGAATCATCATGCAGCAAATAGTCGGCATCCTCATCGTTCTAGGCAGCGTCTTCGGCGGCTTCTTCATGATGGGCGGCTCGTTCCATCAAATCTGGCAGCCGATCGAATTGATCGTCATCGCCGGCGCCGGCCTCGGCGCGCTGGTGATCGGCAACCCGACCCACGTGCTGGTGGAGATGATGACCCAGATCAAAAAAATCATCACCAAGAAGAAGTACGACTCCGAGTTCCAGCGCCAGCTGCTGCTGCTGATGTACGAACTGCTGCAACTGGCCGCCGGCGGCCTCAAGGCGCTCGACGCCCACGTCGAGGCGCCCAAGGACAGCCCGCTGTTCCAGCGCTACCCGCGCGTGCTGGAGGAGCCGAAACTGCTGGCCTTCATCGTCGACAACTTCCGCCTGATGGCCATGGGCAAAATCAACGCGCACGAGCTCGAGGGCGTGCTGGAGCAGGAACTGGAAGCCATCCACTCCGAGCTCGAGCAGCCGGCCAAGTCGCTCGGCAAGATCGGCGAGGCGATGCCGGGCTTCGGCATCCTGGCCGCCGTGCTGGGCATCGTCATCACGATGAACACCGTCAACGAGGGCGCGACCTCGGGCGAGATCGCCGAGCACGTCGGCGCGGCCATGGTCGGCACCTTCATCGGCATCTTCTTCTGCTACGGCATCATCGACCCGCTGTGCAACATGATGAAGCAGCTGGTCAACTCGGAGGGTTCGAACAAGGAAACCGTCAAGGTGGTGCTCGTCACGCACGTGGCCGGCAAGCCGCCGCTGCTGGCGATCGACGCCGGCCGCCGCCTGGTGGCACTGAACATCAAACCTAGTTTCGCCCAGCTGGAACGCTGGATCAACGACCTGGAAGGCCGCGACAACGCCCCAGCCGATGACAGCTCGCGTCGTGGAGGCCGTGGTGCTAAAGCCGCATGACAAGGGGCATGACCAGACCATCGTCAAGCGCGGTGGCGGCAAGCACAAACACGAGGACCACGGCGGCGCCTGGAAGGTAGCCTTCGCCGACTTCTGCCTGGCGTTGATGTGCCTGTTCCTGGTGCTGTGGCTGATGGCCGCCCGCAACACCGAGTCGCTCGAGCAGATCCTCACCGAGGCCGACGGCGCCAAGACCGACCAGGGCAAGGGCGTCATGCCGCAGCAGGTCGGCGGCCCGCGCGGCAGCCTGATCGACCGCTACCCGATGCCGCACTTCGGCACTTCCGACGAGCCGGGCGAGAAGAAAAAGGCCGAAGGCGATCCGGAGCCGGTCGTCACCAGCGCCAAGGTCAAGTACGAGTCGCCCAACGACCTGGCCGCGCTGTCGAAGGCGTTGACCAAGATGAGCTCGGACTTCGGCCTGACCTCGAACCTGGAGGCCATCATCACCCCGTACGGGCTGCGCGTGATGCTGCACGACACCGAGCGCCAGGGCATGTTCGTGCGCGGCAGCGCGGTGCCGACCGACAAGTTCCGCGCGCTGCTGCGCAAGATGGGGCCGCTGTTCAGGCAGATGGAGAACCAGATGCTGATCGTCGGCCACACCGATTCGCTGCAGTACGCCGACACCAGCTACGCCGCGTTCTCGAACTGGACCTTGTCGTCGAACCGCGCCATGTCGGCCCGCGCCCAGCTGCTGGCCGGCACCATGAACCCGGAATCGGTGCTGCAGGTGGTCGGCATGGCCGACCGCGCGCCCCTCGACACCAAGCGCGCCGACGCCGGCGTCAACCGCCGCATCGAGCTGCTGATACTGACCACGGCCCAGGCCAAGACGATCGCCACGATGTTCGGCATGCCGGACAACTCGAGCCCGCTCAACGACAACGTCAACACGGCGTTGCCTGACCCTAGCCTGCTGGAAAAACTGCGCAACTCGCTCGGCGGCGGCGCGTCCACCCAGCGCCCGCCCCCGCCGCGCGATCCGCGTCGCAGCGGCCACAACTAAGATATCGTATGGAAACCAAGCCAAGCAGAGGCACACGTATGAGAATCACCTCCACCCCGGACGGCATGGCCGTCCAGCGCGTCCCCGACAGCGCCCCGGTCGACGCCGGCGAGGCCGCCGTGCCCGCCCCGGCGCCGGCGCCGCTGCAATCGGCCGTGATGCAACCGGCGTTGCAGGCCATGCGCGACATGCCCGAGATCGACCAGGAAAAGATCGACATGCTGCGCGACGCGCTGGCCAAGGGCGAATTGCCGTTCGACCCGGCCAAGCTGGCCGGCCTGATCCAGCGCTTCCACGGCGGCGAGTCGTGACGCCAGCCCCGGGCGAACGGCGCGACGCCATGACGCGCCAGGACGCCATGCGCGCGCTGCTGGCCGGCATCGCCGACGATTTGCGCGCCTACCCCGCGCTGCAGGACTTGCTCGAACAACAATTCAACGCCGCGCTGCGCCACCAGGCCGCGCAACTGGGCCAGGCGGCCGAGGCGATTTCGGCGCTGGTCGACACGCTGCAGCGGCGCCGCGCCGAGCGCGTTGCGTTCGCGCAACGTTTACTTGGTCCAACTGCCAACATGGACCAAGCATTTGCCTTGCTGAAACATGCCGCGCGGGAGAAAATAGAGTCCGACTGGAAGACGCTGGAAACCATGGTGGTTGAATGCAAGCGTCTGAGCAAGCGCAACGGCGACTTGCTGTTAGAACAGCACACCATCATGCAGCGCGTGCTGCATGGCGAGGACCAACTTTATGCGCCAGCTTGACCTGATGACCGCGACGGCGCCGACCGCCGCCACCGTCTCGAACATGACCGCCAGCCGCCCCGTCGCGGCCGTCGGCGCTTTCGCCTCCTCCGGCGGCGGCGGCAATTTCGCCGCCACGTTCCACCAGGTGCAGCAGGACGTGGCCGCCTTCATCAGCCATGGCGGCGGCGGCTTCCACGACCCGGCGCCGGCGCCCTCTGCGTCCCCCTCCCAGGCGCTGAGCCTGCAGGCGATGGCCTTGCAACGCTCGAACGGCGCCATCGACGGCGCCGGCGACCATGCCGGGGTCGACAACGATATCCAGAAACAATTCCTGGCCTCCATCAAGCCCTGGGCGGAGGAGACCGGTGGCAAGCTGGGCGTCTCGCCCGAGGTGGTGGCGGCCCACGCGGCGCTCGAATCGGGCTGGGGCCAGCAACCGCTGCGCAAGGGCGGCGCCGACACCAACAACCTGTTCGGCATCAAGGCCGGCGGCAACTGGCGCGGCGCGGTCGCGGCCGCCACGACGACCGAATACGAACAGGGCGCGATGCTCAAAAAGACCGAGCGCTTCCGCAGCTATCCGGACACCGCCAGCGCCTTCCGCGACTACGCCGATATGCTCTCGAGCAATCCGCGCTACCAGGCCGCGCTCAACACCGGCAGCGACGCGCGCGCCTTCGCCACCGGCCTGGCGCGCGGCGGCTACGCCACCGACCCCACCTACGCCGACAAGCTCAGCAAGCTGGCCGCCCAGCTGCAGCGCGGCGCCGCCGTCAATCGTTCCGGGGATTGATCGTGACGGGCATGTCGGCCGGCTGCACCGTGCCGGCGGCGGTCACCTTGGCGCGGATGATGGTGCCGTTGGCGTTGCGCACGCGCACCAGGCTGCCCTTGGCGCCGGCGTCGAGCGCCTCGCCGGCCATGCTCACCTCGACCTGCTCGTTGCGCGCGACGATGCGCACCGCCTCGCCGCGCTTGACCAGCGTCGGCGCGGCCAGCAACGCCAGGCGCAGCACCTCGCCGGCGCGCAGCGAACGCTTACCGCTCATACCCACCACGTCCTGCGGGTCCGACACCGGATCGGCGATATTCGAGATATCGTGGCGTTCAAGCAACACATCCTCATCGGCGATCACTTTACCGGCGGGCACGTCGTTGGCCGCGACGGCGATGCGCGCCGACAGCTGGGCCTTCACCACGAACTCGTACCGCCAGCCGCCGGCGCCGGCGTCGGCGCTGCACACCGCCGCGAACTTCATGCGGCTCGGCACCCGCGTGTCGAGCGCCTCGACCGTCACGCCCTGCCCGCATGCGGCCAGCGGACGGCTGCCGCGCAACACATTCAGCTCGAATTTGGGCTCTATCAATCCGCTACTGTCTGCCCAGCGCAACACATGTTGACGAGCCGCAGCCTCCACCAAAACCGGCACCTGTTCGGCGTTTGTGGGGCTGGCGGCGGCGAAAGTGTTACAAATCGTTGTGCTAACGAGCAACATTCCACCTAAAGCGGTTACAATACTTTTGTTGAACATGGGCAATACCTCTACTATGATGCGAAGAGCGGTGGCAGTTAAACCGCTGTGTGGTCATTTTACATTGGCCGCCATGTTTTGCACTCATGCAACACCGTTTTAGCACCGCGGCACGAATTTGGACAGGGGAAGATCATGGGCATTAACTTCAAAGAAGCGGCAGGGGTCCACGCCGACGCGCTGCAGCTGCGCGCCGAACGCACCCGCATCCTGGCCACCAACCTGGCCAACGAGAACACGCCGGGCTTCCAGGCGCGCGACATGGATTTCGCCGCCACGCTGGCCAACACC
>JBDSKP010000252.1:0-4059 GCA_039916925.1 Duganella sp. | reverse complement strand
CGACAGCGGCAGCAGCGCGACCAGTAGCGCCGTGATGGCCATTTGGGCAAGAGTGAGATGCATGGCGTTTATCCGATCGCCGAGGCTTTAAGCAGTTTGGCGATGTCCTTGTGGACCTTGCGCACTTTTTGGGTGTCGCTGGAGACCGCGCCTTTCGGGAAGCGCATCATCAGGTTGCCCAGCGGGTCGATCAGGTAAACGTGATCGGAAACCTTGTCGACGGCGGCGCCGGCGGTGGTGTCGGTCGCGGCGGTCGCCGCAATGCTGGCGGTGGCGGTGCTGGCGGTGCTGGTGGCGGCGGTGCTGGCCCCTGCCACGTTACCGGTCCCGGCGCCCTGCTCCAGCGGCAGCCACTTGTCGATGACGGCGGCCGGCGCGCGCAGCATGCGGGTGCCGTCGTTGACGCGTATCAGCACCGTATCGAGCGGCTCGTTATCGGTGATCATCCACACGCGCTCGACCCGCGCCATCTCCTTGCCCTGCATGAGGCGTAGCTGGCGCATCGCGAACAGCTGGTCCTGGCACTCCCGCAGACACTCGGACGGGCCGACCTTGAGCATGATCCACTTGCCCTTGTAGTTGTCCAGGGTGGCCGGTTTGCCGTCGAGCGTGGTGCTGGCCATCGGCGGAATCGGGTACAGGCGCGGATCGATCAGCGTGCCGTAATTGGTCACGCCGCCCTTGGGCTTGACGACGTAATACATGAAATACGAAGCGATCAGCGGCGCGGCGCACACGGCCAGCACGACCATCAGCTTCCAGCGGCCACGGGACTTGGGATTATTTACCTGGTTTTGCACGTCTGAATCCGTTCACGACAAAGAAGACAACGGCCATCGCCGCCAGCGCGTACCACTGGAAAGCATAGCCCTGATGTTTTTCGACGCTCATCGCCGGCAGCGTCCAATCGCGCGCCATGCGGGCATCGTCGCCGCCCGGCCTGGCCGGCGCGGTCTGCTGCAGCACGAACGGCTGCATCGTCAGCCCGCTCTGGGCGGCCACCTGCAGCGGATCGGCGTTCTGCACGATGGCGTTCGGCGCCAGCGGCGGCGCCGTGCCCAGTTGCATCACGTGGCCCGGATTGAGGCGCGCCACGCCCTCGAGCGTGACCTCGCCCGGCGGGGTCGTATAGGCCGGCAACTTGTCGTGCTGCGCCGAATCGCGCGGCAGCCAGCCGCGCTGCACCAGCACATGCATGTTCGATCCGGCGATTTTAAACGGCATCAGCACATAGAACCCGGAGCGGCCCTGGTAGGGGCGGTTATCCAGATACAAGGGCCAATCGGCCACGAAGCGGCCGGTCGCGATCACACGGCGAAACTCGACGGCGCCGGCGTCGAGCGGCGCGCCGGTCAGCGTCAGCGGCCCGGCGGCGTTACCTTGGGCAAGTTTATCCTGAGCGGAGATTTTTTGCGCGGCGCGGCGCTCCTGCCAGTTACCCAGCTGAATGCCGAGCGTCACCAGCAGCACGGTCGCCACGAACGGGATCAGTTTAAAACGGAAGCTAATAGGCATTACAATGGAGCCTCAATCATTTCACCGCCCGGTCCTGTCATGAAAATTGCTGTCGCCATCGCGTTCATCCTGATACTGGGCAGCCTGGGATCGGCATTGTTCTTCCTGATGCGCGACAAAGGCAAAAGCAACAACACGGTCAACGCGCTGGCGTTGCGGGTGGGCCTGTCGATCGCGCTGTTCCTGCTGATACTACTCTTCTACAAGCTCGGCTACATCCACCCCACCGGCATCCGCACCTGACCCATCGGAACCACGTAGGGCGGATTAGCGCAGCGTAATCCGCCAAGCTCCGTCGGCGGCTCATGGCGGATTACGGCGTTCCGCCTAATCCGCCCTACGAAAATCCCCGCCGGCATCCACACCCAAAAAAAATAGCCGCATCGGGCGGGCCCGTCTGCGGCTTTTTTCCGCCGCGACAAGCTCGTCGCGGCATTATAACGCTGCGCCTTTACAGCCAGTACACGACAACGTACAAACCGAGCCAGACCACGTCGACAAAGTGCCAGTACCAGGCCGCGCCCTCGAACGCGAAGTGGTGATCCGGCGTGAAATGCCCCCGCAGCACCCGGTACAGCACCACCGACAGCATGATCGCGCCCATCGTCACGTGGAAGCCGTGGAAACCGGTCAGCATGAAGAACGTCGAGCCGTAGATGCCCGAGGTCAACTTCAAGTTCAGTTCCGTGTAAGCGTGCATGTACTCGTAGACCTGGAAGCCCATGAAGGTCGCGCCCAGCAGGATCGTGGCGAACAACCAGATCGCCGTCTGCGCCCGGTGCCCGGCGCGCAGCGCGTGGTGCGAAATCGTCAACGTCAGGCCCGACGTCAGCAGCAACGCGGTGTTGATCGTCGGAATCGGGAACGGGCCCATCGTCTTGAACGTTTCAATCGTGCCGGCCGGGCCGGTGTTGCCCCAGTGCGCGGCGAAGTCGGGCCAGATGAACTTGTGATCGAGGTCGCCCAGCCACGGCATCGAGATCGTGCGCGCGTAGAACAGCGCGCCGAAGAAGGCGCCGAAGAACATCACCTCCGAGAAGATGAACCAGGCCATCGACCAGCGGTACGAGTAGTCGATGCGCTGGCTGTACTGGCCGCTTTCGGATTCCTTGATGGCGTCGCCGAACCAGAAATACAGCACGGTGATGATCGCCGCGATGCCGATAAAGTTGACCGGCATGCCCCACGACACGTCATTGACCCAGGCCGAGGCGCCGACCATCGTCACCAGCAGCGAGATGCCGGCCAACAGCGGCCACCTGGACGGACCGGGCACGAAATAATACGGTGCCGTGGCGTTATGCGAACCTACCTGTGAACTCATCTTCATCTCCCTAATTCATTTATTCGAGGATGCTACGTTTACTTTGCCACAACTATTTTAACGATGGTGATCAGCAGGCCGATAAACACGGCCACGCCGATCAGCGCGGCGATGACGATGTGCAACGGATTCAGCTTGGCCGAATCGGTATCGAAATCGCTCTTCCTGCGCAGGCCGAAAAACGACCAGAACACCGCCTTCAGCGAGTACAGGAACGAGGCCTTTTTATCGGGTTGCATTCCTGCCGCCCTCGTTGACCGCCGTCTTGTCCATGCCGCCCACCTCGAAGAAGGTGTACGACAGCGTGATCGTCTTGACGTCCCTCGGCAGCGCCGGGTCGATGAAGAACACCACCGGCATCTGCCGCGCCTCGTTCGGCTTGAGCGACTGCTGCTTGAAGCAGAAGCATTCGACCTTTTTAAAGTGCTGCATCGCGTTTTGCGGCGCGTAGCTTGGAATCGCCTGCGCCGCGACGTCGCGGTTCTGGGTGTTGACCACTTCATACATCACCGTGGCCAGCTCGCCCGGGTGCACCGTCATGTTCGTCACCGTCGGGCGGAAGCGGTACGGCCCCTGCGCGTTGGCGTCGAACTCGATGACGATGTCGCGCGTCTTGTCGACCTGCGTGTTCTTGTCCAACTCGACCGTGCCGTCCTTCTGCGTCAGCACGTTCAGCCCCAGCGCTTCGCAGATCTGGCGGTAGAACGGGTTGAGCGCGTAGGCGAAGCCGAACATCACCACCGCGATGACGATCAGCTTGCCCAACAGCGTGCGGTTCAAACCGCTGGTTTCGTCGTCTTTAGCCACGCATCAGCTCAGCCATATCCGCTTGACGAACACGGACAGGAAAAAAAACAGCGCCAGGCCGGCCAGGATCAGGCCGGTCCTCAGATTGTTCGGTTTCTTTTGCCCGGACATGGTCACTTGAACTGCGGTGGCGTTTCAAAGGTGTGGAACGGCGCCGGCGACGGCACGGTCCACTCCAGCCCTTCGGCGCCATCCCATGGCTTGGCTTCGGCCTTCTTGCCGCCGCGAATGGTCGGCAGCACCACGCCGAACAGGAAGAACACCTGCGACAGCCCGAAACCGAAGGCGCCGATGGTGGCGAGCATGTTGTAGTCGGTGAACTGCGCCGAGTAGTCGACATAGCGGCGCGGCATGCCGGCCAGACCCAGGAAGTGCATCGGGAAGAAGGTGACGTTGAACGTGATCAGCGACAG
>JBDSKP010000251.1:0-5885 GCA_039916925.1 Duganella sp. | reverse complement strand
ATAAAGCTGTACACGTTTTCGATCAGCTTCTGGCGATAGTCGGCAAGGGTCGCGCCGGCCGGCCAGGGCTGGATCGGATAACGGATATACACGGAGTTGCTGCTGACTTCCTTGTCGGTGAAGACGATGCCCTCCGACTCCTGGCGCTCCGGGATCTTGGCGTACCCGCGCGGGCGCGGATTGGTGGGGTTCGTCAATTTGCTGAAATGCCGCTCGATCAGCTTGCGCGCCGCTTCCGGATCGATATCGCCGACCACCACCACCGCCATCAGGTCCGGACGATACCAGTCGCGGTAGAAGCGCTTGATGGCGTCGTACTTGAAGTTCTTGATGATGTCTTCTTTACCGATCGGCATGCGCTGCGCGTAGCGCGAGCCATTGAGCACCTTCGGCAGCACCATCTTGTTCATGCGGTCGTCCACGCCCTTCCCCATGCGCAGCTCTTCGAGCACGATACCGCGTTCGCTGTCGATGTCGGCGTCATTGAAGGACAAGCCGTGCGCCCAATCCTCCAGCACCTGGAAGCCCTGCTCGACGATCTCCTTTTTATCGGTCGGTATCGGCAGGATGTAGACGGTTTCGTCGAAACTGGTGTAGGCGTTCAAGTCGGCGCCGAACTTCACGCCGATCGACTGCAGATACGACACCAGCTCGTTGCGCTTGAAATTGGTGGAGCCGTTGAAGGCCATGTGTTCGGTGAAGTGGGCCAGGCCTTGCTGGTCGTCGTCCTCCAGGATCGAACCGGCCTTCACGACCAGCCGCAATTCCAGCTTGTTTTCCGGGCGGGCATTCTTCTGCACATAATATGTCAGACCGTTTGCCAGTTTGCCAACCTTGACCTGGGGTCCGATCGGTAGCACGTCGCTTAACTTCAGAGGGGGCTCCTGCCCCTGGCCTTGTCCCTGGCCTTGCGCCAGGAAGGAAAACGACAACAGCAACGCCCCGGACAGCACCCGCAATTTGATCAATTTCATTCGGCAGACAGTACAAAAATCGGAAAAAGCTACCTTACACTGAAAATCCCGATTTGGGCTAGAATCCTTGTTCGCCTGCCAGCCGGCAGGCGCCAACTTACGTCTTCGGGGCGGGGTGCGATTCCCCACCGGCGGTAAGGCCAGCGATGGTCAAGCCCGCGAGCGCCGCTCCAGCTGTTTGGAGCGGGTCAGCAGATCTGGTGTGATTCCAGAGCCGACGGTATAGTCCGGATGAAAGAAGATGTGCGGTGACGCGGCCTCCCGCCCGAGCGATCGGTGCGGCTGGCCGCGCGTATTCGCTTGCCCTGTTGCGTTTTTCGCTATTGCGAGGAGCGTTTCCCATGTTTGACCAAGTATCCGCGGTATCCCCCTACTCCCTTATTTCGGATGATCTGAAGGGCCGCATCGCCGCGGCGCTCGAGGCCATGCGCGCCGGCGTGCCGGTGATCCTGCTCGACGATTTCGACCGCGAGAACGAAGCCGATTTGATCGTCGCCGCCGAAAAGATCAACGTGCAATCGATGGCCATGATGATCCGCGAATGCAGCGGCATCGTCTGCCTTTGCCTGAGCGCCGACAAGGTGCGCGCGCTGGAACTACCGCCCATGGCGGCCGACAACGGCAGCCGTTACGGCACGCCGTTCACCGTGTCGATCGAAGCGCGCGAGGGCGTCACCACCGGCGTTTCGGCGGCCGACCGCGTGACGACGATCCGCGCCGCCATCGCCGCCGACGCCCGGCCGGGCGACCTGGTGCACCCGGGCCATGTATTCCCGTTGCGGGCCACGCCCGGCGGTGTGCTGGCGCGCAAAGGCCACACCGAAGGCTCGGTGGACCTTGCCACGATGGCGGGATTGCAACCGGCCGCCGTGCTGTGCGAGTTGATGAACCCGGATGGCACGATGATGCGCGGCGCGGAGATCGAACGCTTCGCCGAACTGCATGGCATACCGATATTGACGATCGCCGAGATGATCGAGTGGCGCAGCACCCGTGACCTCTGATTGACAACGGAGACACGTGGGGCGGATTAGCGCAGCGTAATCCGCCACTGCATGCGTCTCGACGGCCCACGGCATTGGCGGATTACGGCGTTCCGCCTAATCCGCCCTACGTGTCTTGACGAGAAATCATCAGCTTCACATAGAAATACACCAGGGCCAGCGCACCCGCGTACGCGCACGACACCATCCCGAACGCCAGCGGCAACCGCCACGCCCAATCCGGCACCACATGCAACACGGTACCCATCATCGCCACGCCAACCAGCGCGCCGATCTGGCGGTTGGCGTTCAGCGCCGCCGCCGCGCTGTTGGCATGCGCCTTGCCCGCGACCAGCATCACCGTCGCCGTCATCCCCGGAATCGCGATCCCGATGGCGACGTTCATCACGATAGCCCCCAACGCCAGCAACCAGTAAGGCGTCTGCGGCGTCAGTCCGACCAGCAGCACCAGCGCCGCCGCCAATCCCACCATCAACCCATAAAACATCGGCGGCCGCGTCCCCACCCGCGCCACGATCACACCCGAGGTCAGATTGCCGACGGCGAAGGCGCTCATCATCGGTATCAACTTCAACCCCGTGTCCAACGCATCGGCCCCGCCCTGCTGGATGTATAGACTAAGCAAAAACAGCTGCCCGAACACGGCGAAGTTAATCAAAAAGCCGATACCGTTCGCCGCCGCGAAGGCCGGCGTGTCGAACAGGGCGCGCGGCAGCAGCGGATGGCTGCCGGTACGCTCGCGCCGTACCAGCAGCGCGACGCTGGCGACAGTGGCGACACCCGCCGCCAGCACCGCCGCCGACGTCCACCCCAGCACCGGCCCCTCGATCAGCACAAAACTCAGCGCCGCCAGCGCCGCCACGCCCAGCGCGTGGCTCAGCATCGACAGCGCGCGCCGGTGGGGCGGCGTGGCCGGCGCCAGCATCTGCGTCAGCACGATGCCGGCCAGGCCGATCGGCACGTTCACCCAAAACACGCTGCGCCAGCCGAATTCGTGGACCAGCAGCCCACCCACCAGCGGCCCGGCGGCGGCCGAACAACCGACGATGGCAGACCAGGTGCCGAGCATGCGCGCCCGCGTGCGCTGGTCTTCGTAGGCATGCGTCAGCAAGCTGAGGGAGCTGGGCATGAACAGGGCGGCGCCCGCGCCCTGCAGCAGCCGGGCGGCGATCAGCGCGTCGCCGCTCGGCGCCAGCGCGCACGCCGCCGAGCCGAGTATGAACACGCCCAAGCCGCCCTGATAGACATTCGTGGCGCCGAAGCGGTCGGCCAGCGCGCCGCCGGCCAGCAGCAGCGCGGCGAAGGTCAGCGTGTAGCCGTCGACCACCCATACCAGCCCGGTGAGCGGCACCGACAGGCTGACGGCGATATCGGACAAGGCGGTGTTGACGGCGGTGACGTCGATCATCGCCATCACGAAGCCGATGGCCAGCGTCATCAGCATCAGCAGCGGGGGAACCTGGCGGTCCGGCGCGCGCAAACGCGCTTCGGCGGTGGAGTGGATGGTCATGGGAGCGTTCCTCAATAAGATTCCAATACATCTTAGGCCGCTTGCGTGATGCGGTAAATATGCATAAGATCAGCACTCCGATGCAAAAATGCATCACACACGCGGGCTTTCGCACCATGGACTGGGACAACGCCAGGATTTTCCTCGCCATCTACCGCAGGGGTACGCTGCGCGCCGCCGCCGGCGAACTCAATATCGACCAGGCCACCGTCGGCCGCCGCCTCAACGCGCTGGAGGACTCGCTGGGAGCGCGCCTGTTCCTGCGCACGCCGTCCGGGTACATGGCCACGCCGGCCGGGGAACTGGCCGTCACCGCCGCAGAATCGATGGAACAGGCGGCGCTGCGGTTTCAACGCGAAATGCAGGGCATCGACAACCGCCTGTCGGGCATCGTGCGCGTCACCACGTCGGACACGATGGCCAGCCATTTCGTCATCGACGCGATGCGCAGGCTGCACGCGACGCACCCGGAAATCCGCATCGTCCTGAGCACCGGCACCGAGATCACCAGCCTGACGAGGCGGGAGGCCGACCTGGCCGTGCGCACGCTCAAGCCAACGAGCCCGGATCTGATCTCGCGCCACCTGACCCGCCGCACCATGGGCTTGTACGCCACGCCCGGCTACCTGCGGGAACGCGGCATGCCGATACCAGGGAACGGACTGGCGGGACACGACATCGTGATCTATCAAGGCGCGGTGGCGCCGCGCCACCGCGAGAAAATCTGCCTCGAGCCGGTCACCCACGCCCGCGTGGCGATCGAGGTCAATAGCGGCTTGATGCTGCAGGAGGCGGCGCGCAAAGGCATGGGCGTAACCGAACTGCCCTGCCACATGGCCGACGGCGATCCGCTACTCACGCGCATCTGGCCGGACCGGGTCGACCACTACGAGGTCTGGCTGGTGATGCACAGCGATCTGAGTCGCAGCGCCCGCGTGCGCGCCGCCGCCGACGCCATCATCGACTCCTTCCCGCAAGAGTAGGGTGCGATGACGAACACCTGCCCGCGCCATCCCGGTGCTAATATGCCAACATGAACGCTCAAGCATCGACTCCATCCGTATTGCAACGCCTGCGCCATGGCGCGGTCGACTGGCTGCAGACCTGGTGGCGGCTGGCGCAGTTCGCCGTGCTGATGCTGTCGGTCGCGCTCACGCCGGCCACCTATGGCCGCGAAAACCGTCCGGTGCTGGCGCGCCATCTGGTGGCCGACACGGTGCCCAATCTGGCCTGGTTCGGCGTGATGTCGGCGCTGGTCAGTTTGGTGCTGATCCGCATCGTGCTGGTGACCTCGCTGAGCTACGGCCTGTCGCGCTTCGCGCTCGAGATGGTGGTGCGGGTGCTGGTTCTGGAGCTGATACCGCTCACCGCCGCCGCCTTCGTCGCCCTGCGCACCACCCTGCCGGCCGGCCTGGAGTTCTCCCAGGGCCGCAACGCCGGCGCCGTCGCCACCATGCCGGAGCTGCAACGCGAATTTTTCCCGCGCGTGGCCGCCGGCGTGTTCGCCGTCTGGATGCTGGCGGCCGTCAGCTGCGTGCTGGCGCTGATCCTGGCCTACCTGACGCTGTATGGCTTCACCCCATGGGCGCTGGCCGGCTACACGCGCGTGGTCGGCCAGGTGTTCAACCCCGCCGTCACACTGATACTGGTGCTGAAGGTCGTCTTCTTCAGCTTTGCCGTCGGCCTGGTGCCGATGGCGTCCTCGTTCTACTTCGGCGCCAACTACCGCGCCAAGGTCACACACGGACTGTCGGACATGGTGCGCCTGTTCGCCATGATTCTCCTCATCGAAGTCGCTTCGTTGATGGGCAACTACTACTAAGCGGCGCTAGCCTGAAAAACCATGACTGAACAAACCACACAAACACCGCCTGCCGCCCCGCCGGTGCGCAACGCCGAATTCAAGGCCGCCGTGCTGCTGGTGGCGATGGTGCTGCTGGTCGCCGGCGCGGCGGTGTATCTGTTGTACGCGCGCGGCGCCTTCGAGTCGACGCAAACGCTGTTCCTGGAGGCGGACGATTCCGAGGGCGTGGTGGTCGGCATGGACGTCACCTTCGCCGGCTTCCCGATCGGACGCGTGCGCCGCATCGAATTGAGCAAGGCAGGCAAGGCCCGCATCGTGGTCGACGTGCCGCGCGACGACGCGCACTGGCTGCGCAAATCCAGCATCTTCACGCTCGAGCGCGGGCTGGTGGGCGGCGCCAAGCTGCGCGCCTTCACCGGCATTCCGACCGATCCACCGCTGGAGGAAGGCGCCGCGCGCGCGCTGCTGGTGGGCGATCCGGGCGCCGAGATACCCCGCCTGCTGGCCACCGCCCGCGACCTGCTGGAAAACCTCAACACGCTGACGGCGGAAAACTCCGCGCTGGCGGCCAGCCTGGCCAACATCCAGGGAGT
>JBDSKP010000250.1:0-2261 GCA_039916925.1 Duganella sp. | reverse complement strand
ACTCGTGAAAATGCAGGCGCGTCTTGCGCACCAGCGGCACCACCGAATAGAAGCTATCCATCAGGAACGACTTGCCGCGCCCCACCCCGCCCCACATGTAGACGCCCCGCGGCACGTCGGGACGATTGATCAGTCGCTTGAATGTGCTCGAGCGCTGGCCCTTGTACGTCACCCATTCGTCGAAGCAAAGCTGCAGACGATCGACGGCGCGACGTTGGGCCTCGTCGGCCTTGAAATTGCGCTGTTGCAGCGCTTGCTGATAAAACTCTTCGACGTTCATCTGGATCAATTCTGTATGGCGCGTGCGCAAATAAAAACGGCGGGCCAGCGGCCCGCCATGAGGTTTTCTCAAAATGAACGCAGCGACGCGTGGCGACAAACACAGTACGAATGATCGAAAAGTCGTCGATGAGCTGTAACCACGCTGCGGTCTTTTTGAGGCGACCTCCTTAGAAGTTCAGGGTGCGCTTGTCGATCGCCAGCGCCGCTTCCTTGGTCGCTTCCGACAGCGACGGGTGCGCGTGGCAGATGCGGGCGATGTCTTCAGCCGAGGCCTTGAACTCCATCGCCACGACTGCTTCGGAGATCAGCTCCGACGCCATCGGTCCGATGATGTGCACGCCGAGGATTTCGTCGGTGGTCGCGTCGGCCAGGAACTTGACCATGCCCGAGGTGTCGCCCAGCGCGCGTGCGCGGCCGTTGGCCAGGAACGGGAAGGTGCCGGCCTTGTAGGCGACGCCCGAAGCCTTCAGCTGCTGCTCGGTCTGACCGACCCACGCGATTTCCGGCGAGGTGTAGATGACCCAAGGAATGGTGTTGAAGTTGGTGTGGCCATGCTGGCCGGCGATGCGCTCGGCAACGGCAACGCCCTCTTCTTCCGCCTTGTGCGCCAGCATCGGGCCGCGCACGACGTCGCCGATCGCCCATACGCCCGGCAGATTGGTTTTGCAGTCGTCGTCGACGGCCACGAAACCGCGCTCGTCCAGCGACAGGCCGACTTTGTCGGCGGCCAGGCCGTCGGTGTTCGGGGTGCGGCCGATCGAGATGATCAGCTTGTCGAACACGGCGGTCTGCGCCTCGCCCTTGGCGTTCTCGTAGGCCACGGTGACGTTGTTGTCGCCCTTGGTGATGGTGCCGATCTTGCAGCCCAGGTTGATGGCCAGGCCTTGCTTGGCGAACAGCTTGCCAGCTTCCTTGGCGATCTGCTCGTCGACCGCGCCCAGGAACACCGGCAGGCCTTCGAGCACGGTCACTTCCGAACCCAGGCGACGCCATACGGAGCCCATTTCCAGGCCGATGACGCCGGCGCCGATGACGCCCAGCTTGGCCGGAACACCCTGGATCGCCAGCGCGCCGGTGTTCGACAGGATCAGTTGCTCGTCGAAAGGCGCGCCCGGCAGTTCGCGCGCGTTGGAACCGGTGGCGATGATGACTTGCTTGGCGTTGATGGTCTCGTTGGCTGGCGCGGAGATGGTCAGCGGGTAGCCGTCTGCGGTGGCGGCGCCGGCGAACGCGGCGCGGCCGTGGAAGAAGGTGACTTTGTTTTTCTTGAACAGGAACAGGATGCCGTCGTTGTTCTGCTTGACGACGGTGTCCTTGCGCTTGAGCATTTGCGGCAGGTTCAGCGACAGGCCGGCGACATCGATGCCGTGGTCCTTGAACGCATGGCCGGCGTGCTCGAAGTGCTCGGACGATTGCAGCAGCGCCTTCGACGGGATGCAACCGACGTTGGTGCAGGTACCGCCCGGGGCGGGGCCGCCTTTTTCATTTTCCCACGCGTCGACGCAAGCGACGGAGAAACCCAGTTGTGCGGCGCGGATGGCGGCGATATAACCGCCGGGGCCGGCACCGATGACTACGACGTCAAATTGTTTACTCATTTTTTTAATTTCCAATCAGTTCTTCGTCTGGAACGAAAATCCATAACAGAATGTAAATCGCCAGGCCGAAACCAAAGGTCAGCACGAACATCACGAACAGCAGGCGCCAGATCCACGGCTCGATGCCGGAAACGCGGCCGAGGCCGCCGCAGACGCCGCCCAGCCAGCGGTCGCCGCGCGAGCGGCGCAAGCGGGAGATATCGTCGCCGATATTGTCGCCCGGCTTGTAGGACGGCTCGCTGCTGAGCAGGCGCGCCTTGGCGGCGGCGAATTCCTCGTCCGACAACGCGCCGGCCTGGTGCAGTTCGTGCAAACGCTTGATTTCTTCGGCTACGCTCATAACACCCCTAAGAGTTCAAACCCGCAAACCTGGGGTCGTAC
>JBDSKP010000249.1:0-3148 GCA_039916925.1 Duganella sp. | reverse complement strand
CCAGCGGGATGCCGCCGACGTTCATGCCCAGCAGGCCGGCGATGATGTTGATCGGCAGGGCCAGCACGGTAACCACCGTCAGCACGAAAAGGCTGTGGTTGTTGCCCTCGTTGACCAGCGCCGCGATCTCTTCCTGAATCAGCTTGATGCGCTCCTGTAGCGAGGCCATGTCGGCCAGCACCATCGAAAATTCCTCGGTCGACTGGCGCAGCTCCTGCGCGTCGATTTCGGCCATCCAGGCCGGCGGCCTTTGCAGCAGGCGGAACAGCGCCGCCGGTTCCGGCGCCAGCAGGCGCTGCAGCCGCACCAGCACGCGCCGCAGTGCGCCCAGGCTGGCGCGTTTGGTGTTGAGCTTGCCGGCCAGCAGATGGTCTTCGATGTCGTCGACGGTGGCGATGGCGTCGCGCACGATCTTGATCAGGGCGTCGGCCTGGTCGCGCAGCAGGTGGATCAGCAGTTCGACCGACGAGCGGATCGGCTCGCCGTTGCGCACCGCGTTGCGCAGGCCGTCGACCGCCTTGAGCGGCTTGCGCCGCGCGCTGATGACGACCTGGCGGTCGACACTGAGCCACAGGGTCGAGATGTCGGACGGCTCGAACGTGAAGTCGTGCAGCACGTCGTTGACGACCGCGATCAGGGTGTTGTCGGCCAGCTCGATGCGGGTCGAGCGCGGACCCTCGTGCAGGCTCTCGTAGAATTCCTCGGGCAGCGCGGTGTGCTCGTGCAGCCATTTCTCGCTGGCGGTGTTGGCCAGGTTGTAGTGCAGCCAGATGAACTCGTTCGGATGGCGCGCGCGCTCGGCCAGCCACTGGCGCGCTTCATCGGTGTCCAGCGGCCGGCCCGTGCCGTCGGCCTCGCGGCCGAACACGTAGCCGCAGACCAGGCCGGATTGATCCGACCCGTAGGACAGGGGGGCAGTCTGCATGCATCGTCTCCAGGAGAAGGGCCGGACGCGCGACTGCCACGCACCGGCCCGGTGGCGCTCAGACCAGTAGCGCGGCGTTCATTTCGGCGGCGTCGTGGGCCGCCTGCTGCAGCATCGACGCCAGCTTTTCCTCGTCGATGAACAGGTCGATGGCGGAATCGGAATGCGGCGGCAGCTCGCGCTGCGGCTCCTGCAGCGGTGAGCGCACCGGCGTCAGGTGGTTGGCCAGCAGCAGCGTGTCGAGCAGCGTGTCGGGCGGGATCGACATGAAGCTGTCGCGCAGGCCCTCGATGGCGTCGGCCACCGGCTCGGGAATGGACAGCTTGCGCATCACCTCGCGCGTGATGATCTCCTCGCTGGCCGAGTGCCAGTTCTCCGGGTCCTCCTCGAGCAGGCCGGGGAACTCGTCGGCGCGCGACAGCAGGTAGAAGCCGCCCACCTCGTGCACGATGCCGGCGAACAGCGCGGTGTCCTCGTTGACGCCGGTGACGTGGCGGGCGATCAGGCGCGCCAGCGCCGAGACGGCGATGGTGTGGTCCCACAGCGCCTCGGCCTTGGCGCGCAGTTTCGGGTCGGTGATCTTGCTGCCGAACTGGCGCACGACCATCGCGGCGGCCAGCGCGAACAGGTTTTGGTAACCGATACGCATGATGGCGCCGCGAACGTTGGTAATCACGGGGGCGCCGGAGCGGTTGAACATCGCCGAATTGGCGATGGCCACGGTGCGCGCCGCCAGCAGCGGCTCGGCCAGCACCAGGCTGATCGCCTTGTCGACCGGGCATTCCGGATCGTCCAATGCCAATTGAACGCGGAGCGCCGCATTTACGCTGGTGGGGAATACCAGTTCGCCACGGATGGCCAGGGCCGCGATATGGCCGAATGCTTCAAGTTTGTTCATGATTAAAATTATACGCACGCTACGGCCCATTCTCAACGCCATCATGACGATGTTTGAGGTTAGGGGTGCGATAGAGGCGGGGATGCGACAAATGCGCGTGGGAAATGAACCCGGTGGGGCGGATTGGGCGCGACGCCGCAATCGGGCCCGCATGCGCCCCTGGCGGCGCATGCGGGAAAGGTGGGTGTTGGCGGACGCTTACGCGCTGGCCAACCGCGGCTGACGCGCCGGCAGCGCGCCGCTGTAGCGCGCCACCGACAGATCGTCGGCCGAAATCGCCGGGCGGCGTGCCGAAATGATATCGGACAGCAGTTGCGCCGAGCCGCACGACATGGTCCAGCCCAGCGTGCCGTGGCCGGTGTTGAGGAACAGGTTGCGCAGCGCGGTGCGGCCGACGATCGGCGTGCCGTCCGGCGTCATCGGCCGCAAGCCGGTCCAGAAGCTGGCGGCGGCCGTGTCGCCGGCGCCCGGGAACAGGTCGTTGACGACCATCTCCAGGGTCGCGCGCCGGCGCGGATTGAGGCGGGTGTCGAAGCCGGCGATCTCGGCCATGCCGCCGACGCGGATGCGGTCGTCGAAGCGCGTCACCGCGATCTTGTAGGTCTCGTCGAGGATGGTCGACACCGGCGCGGCGGCCGCGTCGACGATCGGCACCGTGATCGAATAGCCCTTGAGCGGATAGACCGGGATGCGCACCAGGTCGCCGAGCAGCGTGGTCGAGTACGAACCGAGCGCGACCACGTACGAGTCGGCCGTGACGACCTCGGCGCCGCATTGCACGCCCTTGATGTCCTCGCCCGAGCTGATCAGTCCGGTGATGTCGACGCCGTAGCGGAACTTCACGCCCAGCTTTTCGGCCATCGCCGTCAGCCCGGTGGTGAACAGCTGGCAGTCGCCGGTTTCGTCGTTGGGCAGGCGCAGGCCGCCGACCAGCTTGTTCTGGTCGAGGCCGGGTTCGGCGCCGACCAGTTGTTCGCGGCTCAGCAGTTCATACGGAACGCCGGTCTCGCGCAGCACGGCGATGTCCTTGGCGGCGTCGTCGAGCTGCTTTTGCGTTCGGAACAGCTGCGTGGTGCCTTGCTGGCGACCCTGGTATTCAATGCCGGTGGCGGCGCGGAGGGTTTTGAAGCAGTCGCGGCTATACTCGGCCAGCCGCACCATGCGTTCCTTGTTGACGGCGTAGCGCTCGGGCGTGCAGTTTTGCAGCATCTGCCACATCCATTGCAGCTGGAACAGCGTGCCGTCTGGGGTGATGGACAGCGGCGCGTGGCGCTGCAGCATCCATTTCATCGCCTTGAGCGGGATGCCGGGCGCGGCCCACGGCG
>JBDSKP010000248.1:0-7022 GCA_039916925.1 Duganella sp. | reverse complement strand
GAACCGTATCGTCGGTGCGGCCGCCGACGTGGCGGCGGCGGGCGGGCGCGAAGTGCTGCAGGTGGTCGAGCGCATGGCCGCCATCAGCGCCTCGTCGGGCAGGAGTGTCGACATCATCGGCGTCATCGACGGCATCGCCTTCCAGACCAATATCCTCGCGCTCAACGCGGCGGTCGAGGCGGCGCGCGCCGGCGAGCAGGGACGCGGCTTCGCCGTGGTGGCGACCGAGGTGCGCAACCTGGCGCAGCGCTCGGCGGCGGCGGCCAAGGAAATCAAGGACCTGATCGGCGATTCGGTCGACAAGGTCGAAGCGGGCAACCGCCTGGTCGAACAGGCCGGATCGACGATGCACGAGGTGGTCGCCAGCGTCAAGCGCGTCACCGACATCATGTCCGAGATCATGTCGGCCAGCCAGGAGCAGTCGAACGGCATCGAGCAAATCAACACCGCCGTCGCCCAGATGGACGACGTGACGCAGCAGAACGCCGCGCTGGTCGAGGAGGCGGCGGCCGCCGCGCAGGCCATGCAGGACCAGGTCGACAGCCTCAATGAGGTGGTGGGCATCTTCCGCGTCGGCACGCACACCGGCGCGGCGCGCCCGCCGATGAAGGCGCTGGACAAGCCGGCGCCGGTGCGGCGGCTGGCGCACACGCCGGCCAAGGCCGCGCCGCGCGCCAAGGCGCCGGCGCTGGCCACGGATAGCTGGGAACAATTCTAAGTCGCCAACGGAGGAACCATCATGGGCAAACGGGACAAAATTGATTCCACCGGCATGGCCGGCGGGGCGCCACATATCTTCTGGCACCCCAGCCACGTGACGACGCAGGTGCGCATGCACCAAGCGGGCCAGCAGGCCGCCACCGTGTGGCTGACCGGCTTGAGCGGCGCCGGCAAATCCACGCTGGCGTGCGCACTGGAGAAAAAGCTGATGGCGGCCGGGCACATGGCCTACGTGCTCGATGGCGACAATCTGCGCCACAACCTGAACCGGGATCTCGGCTTCTCGCCGGCCGACCGCCGCGAGAACATCCGCCGCAGCGCAGAGGTGGCAAGGCTGATGAACGACGCGGGCCTGATCGTGATCTGCGCGTTCATCTCGCCGCTGCGCAGCGACCGGGAAATCGCCCGCGACATCATCGGCAGCGGCAATTTCGTCGAGACCTACGTCAGCACGCCGTGCGCCGTGTGCGAGGAGCGCGATCCCAAGGGCTTGTACAAGAAGGCCCGCGCCGGGCTGATACCGGAATTTACCGGTGTCTCGGCGCCGTACGAAGTGCCGCTCGAACCGGCCATGACGCTCGACACCGACGAACTGTCGCTGGAAAAGGCGAGCGAACAACTGCTCGAGCACCTGTCGTACCGCTTCCTGTAACGAGCATGGTCTACGACGTCTTCAACGGCGACGCCGACGGCATCTGCGCGCTGCACCAGCTACGCCTGCACACGCCGGCCGACGCGCACCTGATCACCGGCGTCAAGCGCGACATCGAACTGCTGCGCCGCGTGCCGGACGGCGCGGCCGACGTGCTGGTGCTCGACATCTCGCTCGACGCCAACGCCGGCGAGCTGCGCCGCCTGCTGGACGGCGGCGCGCGGGTCGACTACTACGACCACCATTCGGCCGATTGCGCCTTCGAGCACCCCGGCCTGCGGCTGCACCGCGATGGCTCGCCCGACGTCTGCACCAGCATCCTGGTCGACCGCCGGCTTGGGGGCCGCCACCGGCTGTGGGCCGTGACGGCGGCCTTCGGCGACAACCTGGAACCGGTCGCGCGGACAATGGCGCGGGAGATGGGGCTGGGCGACGACGCCACCGCCGAACTGGCGCAATTGGGCCAGACCATCAACTACAACGCCTACGGAGAATGCACGGAAGACCTGCACATCGCGCCCGAGGCGCTGTACCGCGAAGTGAGCTGCTACCAGGACCCGTTCGACTTCATCGCCGCCAGCGCCGTCTATCGCGGCCTGCGCGAGGGCTACCGCGAAGATTGCGAACGCCTGCACGAGCTGCAACCGTACCTGGAGCGGCCGGGCGGCGCCATCTACATGCTGCCGGCGAGCGCCTGGTCGCGCCGCGTCAGCGGCGTGCTGGCCAACCGGCTGGCGGCGCGGCGCGACGGCGCCTCGTTCGCCGTGCTCAATGAACGCTCCGACGGCTCCTATCTGGTCAGCGTGCGCTCGGGCGCGCCGTCGCTGCGCAGCGCCTGTGGCCTGTGCCAGCAATTCGACAGCGGCGGCGGCAGGGTCGCCGCCGCCGGCATCAACCGCCTGCCGCGCCAGGAACTGGCCAGCTTCATGAAACGTTTTTGCGAATACTTTGACTTAAAAGGAACAACGAATGCCACCCTCCCCCAAAACTCCTGATCTCCAGACGAGCCAGCGCGCGCGCCCGCATCCCGTGATGATGATACCGCTGCGCCGCTGCGGCAGCCACGCGCTGCGCCTGCGGCTGAACATGTCGCCGCAGTTCTATTCCCCCTACCCGCTGCACATCGTCGACATGATGCCGCTGGTGCCGCTGTACGGCGACCTGCGCGACGACCGCAGCTACTTCCGCATGGTGACCGACGTGGTCGGCCTGCAGGCGGTCAGCATGGTCAAGTGGCCGGGCGCGGTGTTCGATCCGGTCGAGATCTTCGAGACCCTGCGCAACCAGCCGCGCAGCATCCACCGCGTGGTGTGGGAGCTGCTGCTGCGCGCCGGCGAGCGCCAACACGCCAGCGTGGTGATGGACAAGTCGCTCGACAGCGTGCACTACGCCGACCAGCAGATGGCGCTGTATCCGGACATGTTGTTCGTCAACGTGGTGCGCGACCCGCGCGCGCAAGTGGCCTCGATGAACCGCGCCATCATCCACGATTTCGACAGCCTGCTCAACGCGCAGACCTGGCTCGCCGCGCACCGCGCGGCCGACCACGTGCGGTTGCGCTGGCCGGACCGGGTGCTGACGATACGCTATGAGGATTTCCTGTCGCAGCAGGAGACCACGCTGCGCCAGGTGTGCGTCTTCCTCGGCATCGACTTCCTGCCGCAAATGCTGGACGTGACGGGATCGCAGGAGGCGAAGCAGATCTCGCAGCTGTCGGCGCTGTGGTCGTCGAACTGCTATCCGCCGATCGCCGCCAACATCGACAAGTTCAAGCAGCAGCTGTCGATCGGCGAAATCAACGCCATCGAAACGGTGACCGGCGAGTATATGGACCGTTACGGCTACACGCGCTTGACGGCCGGCGACGCCGGGATCACGCCGGAGCTGCGGGCGCAGGCCCGCGCGCGTTCGGACGAGGGCCGCGAGCGCTCGTGGCGCGATCTGGAGCTTGATAATTTCAGGGATTATGTGCTGCGGCGGTGCCGGGCCGATTATCTGGCGCAGCTGGCGGCGCGGTTGACGCAGCAGGCTGCGCATCCGGGGCGCGATACCATCGTCAAGCTGGACGAATTGGACCCGGCGGCGTTCGAGGTGACGGATTGAGGTGACGGATTGAGGTGACGAATTAAGGTGACGAATTAAGGTGACCAATTAAGGTGGCGGATTGAAATCCGCCACCTGATCGCTTATCGCTTCAGCTGCGACAAATCGCGCACCGCGCCGCGGTCGGCGGACGTGGTCAGCGCCGCGTACGCCTGCAGCGCCTGCGACACATAACGCTCGCGGTTGACCGGCCGCCAGGCGTCGCCGCCCTTCGCTTCCATGGCGATGCGGCGCGCGGCCAGTTCGGCGGCGTCGATGCGCAGGTTGATGCTGCGCTGCGGGATGTCGATGTCGATCATGTCGCCCTCTTCCACCAGGCCGATGGCGCCGCCCTCGGCCGCTTCCGGGGAGGCGTGGCCGATCACCAGGCCGGACGAGCCGCCCGAGAAGCGCCCGTCGGTGAACAGCGCGCACGCCTTGCCCAGGCCCTTGGACTTGATGTACGAGGTCGGGTACAGCATCTCCTGCATACCCGGACCACCCTTCGGACCTTCGTAGCGGATGATCACGACGTCGCCCTCGTGCACCGTATCGCCCAGGATCGCCTCGACCGCCGCATCCTGGCTCTCGAACACGCGCGCCTTGCCGCTGAATTTCAAAATGCTTTCGTCGACGCCCGCCGTCTTGACGATGCAGCCCTTCTCGGCCAGGTTACCGTACAACACGGCCAAGCCGCCGTCCTGCGAATAGGCGTGCGCCTTGTCGCAGATGCAGCCGGTGCTGCGGTCCAGGTCCAGCGTCGCGAAACGCTCCGACTGCGAGAACGCCGTCTGCGTCGGCACGCCGCCCGGCGCGGCGCGGAACAACTGGTGCACCGCCGGATCGTCACTGCGCTTGATGTCGTTGCGTTCGATCGCCTCGGCCATGGTCGCCGCGTGGATGGTCGGCAGCGAGGTGTCGAGCAGGCCGCCGCGCGCCAGTTCGCCGAGGATGCCGATAATGCCGCCGGCGCGGTGCACGTCTTCGATGTGGTACTTGTCGGTCATTGGCGCGACCTTGCACAGGCATGGCACCTTGCGCGAGATGCGGTCGATGTCGGCCATGTTGAAATCGACGCCCGCCTCGTGCGCGGCCGCCAGCAGGTGCAGCACGGTGTTGGTGGAGCCGCCCATCGAGACGTCGAGGGCCATGGCGTTTTCAAACGCGGCCTTGGTGGCGATGGAGCGCGGCAGCACCGAGTAGTCGTCCTGCTCGTAGTGGCGCTTGGCCAGTTCGACCACCAGGCGGTCGGCGCGCAGGAACAGCTGTTCGCGGTCCGCGTGCGTGGCGAGGATGGTGCCGTTGCCCGGCAGGGCCAGGCCCAGCGCCTCGGTCAGGCAGTTCATCGAGTTGGCGGTGAACATGCCCGAGCACGAACCGCAGGTCGGACAGGCGGAGCGCTCGATCTCGGCGACGTCTGCGTCGCTGACGGTTTGATCGCCGGCCTTGATCATGGCGTCGACCAGATCGAGCTTGATGATCTTCTGCGTGCCATTGACGACCTTGACCACCTTGCCGGCCTCCATCGGACCGCCGGAGATGAACACCACCGGGATGTTGATGCGCATGGCCGCCATCAGCATGCCCGGCGTGATCTTGTCGCAGTTGGAGATGCACACCATGGCATCGGCGCAGTGGGCGTTGACCATGTACTCGACCGAGTCGGCGATCAGGTCGCGCGACGGCAGCGAATACAGCATGCCGCCGTGGCCCATGGCGATGCCGTCATCGACGGCGATGGTGTTGAATTCCTTGGCCACGCCGCCGGCCTTTTCGATCTCGCGCGCCACCAGCTGCCCCAGGTCCTTCAGGTGCACGTGGCCGGGCACGAACTGCGTGAAGGAGTTGACCACGGCGACGATAGGCTTGTCGAAATCGCCATCCTTCATGCCGGTGGCGCGCCACAGGGCGCGCGCGCCGGCCATGTTGCGGCCGTGGGTGGTGGTGCGGGAACGGTATACAGGCATGATGTTTCTCCAGTGATAAGGCGGCTCTAAGGCTTTGAGCGTAGCCTGACAGATTGCCTTGCCCCTGCCCCGGTGTCAAATATATGATTTTCGATCCTGTGAGTCGTATAAAATATCACCAGACTGAATTTCAATACCAACGCATATGAATCTGGAACGAGGATGAGCTTGGAACTACGGCAACTGCGCTATTTTGTCACCGTGGCCGAGGAACTCCACTTCGGCAAGGCGGCCTTGCGGCTGCACATGACGCAGCCGCCGCTGTCGCAGACGATCCAGGCGCTCGAGCAGCTGCTCGGCGCCGCGCTGTTCGAACGCAGCCGCCGTGGCGTGGCGCTGACGCCGGCCGGCCTGGCGCTACTGCCGGAGGCCAGGAGGCTGCTGGCGCGGGCGCAGGAGCTGCCGCAGCTGGTCCAGCGCGCCGCGGCCGGCGAGGTGGGACGCCTGACGCTGGCCTTCGTCTCCTCGGCCGACTACAGCGTGCTGCCTCCCTTCCTGCGCGCCTACCGCGCCGCCTATCCGCAGGTGCAGATCACGCTGCAGGAATCCACGTCCGACCTGCAGCTCGACGACCTGCTGCACAACCGCATCGACGCCGGCCTGCTGATTCCTCCGCTGCCCGACAAGGCCAAACTGGAACTGGATTATCTGCCGGTGCTCTACGAGCCGCTGGTGCTGGCCGTGCCGGCCGGACTGCTGCCGAAAAAGGACAAGGTGGCGCTGGTCGCCCTGCAAGGATCATTCCCTGAGCTGCCACTGATCGTGTTCCCGCGCGCGATCTCGCCGGCGCTGTACGACGCCATCGTCTCGGTGTTCCGCGACGCCGGCATCACGCCGAAGATCGGCCAGCAGGCGATCCAGATGCAGACCATCGTCAGCCTGGTCTCGGCGGGCATGGGCATGGCGCTGGTGCCGCAGTCGGTGTCCAACCTGATGCGACCCGGGGTAGAATACCGGGCTTTGGCGGACGCCGGCCCGCTGGTCGAGACAGGCCTGGCCTGGCGTCGCGACAACGCCTCGCCGGTGCTGCGGGGCTTTTTGGAATTACTGAGCAAGAATCTAGGAAAGAACACCTTATGCTGATACACCCGATGCCCGATCCGGTCGCCATCCATCTGGGGCCGGTGGCGATCCACTGGTATGGCTTGATGTACGTGCTGGCCTTCGCGCTGTTCATCACGCTGGGCCGGGTGCGCATCAAGCAGCCGCACATCGCCGCGCAGGGCTGGCGCAAGGAGGACCTCGACGACATGCTGTTCTACGGGATGCTGGGCGTCGTCATCGGCGGCCGCCTGGGCGAGGTGCTGTTTTACGAGCCGGTCAAATACTTCTCCAACCCGATCGATATCTTCAAAATCTGGCACGGCGGGATGTCGTTCCACGGCGGCTTTATCGGCGTGTTGATCGCGATGGCGGTGTGGGCGCGCCGCGCCGGCCGCAACCTGCTCGACGTCTACGACTTCATCGCCCCGCTGGTGCCGCTCGGTTACGCCGCCGGGCGACTGGGTAACTTCATCAACTCGGAGCTGCCGGGCCGGGTGGTGTCCGATCAATCGCTGCCTTGGGCGATGATGTGGCCCGATATTTCGTATCCGCTGTTT
>JBDSKP010000247.1:0-4931 GCA_039916925.1 Duganella sp. | reverse complement strand
GCTCGGAATGCCATACAGGTTGGTCAGGTGCGACACCGAGGCGCCGACAAAACCCCAGCTATCGACATACGACGAGCCGACGCCGGCGTTGCGCTGGCGCGTCTCCGAATGCGGCAGGCGGCCGGTTGTCGAATCCGGATCGTTGAGCACCCGGTTGCCGGGGATTTTATAGTCGTCGGTGTTGCGCGCGTTGCCGTCCACGTGCCAGGCCATCTTGCCGATCGCGCCATCCAGGGTACCCGACAGATTGCGGCCGTCGTCGACCGAAGAGGCGCGCGCTTCCACCTGGCCGGTCAGCTTCGGTTCCAGCGCGGTGGGAATGCGTTCGTTGACGACGTTGACCAGACCGCCGATGGCGCCCGAGCCGTACAGCAGCGCCGCCGGTCCGCGCAGGATCTCGATCTGCTGCGCCACCGCGCCCTCGGCCGCCACCGCGTGGTCGTTGGACAGGCCCGAGACGTCGGACACCGCCATGCCGTTTTCCAGCATCTTGACGCGCGCCCCTTCCAGGCCGCGGATGATGGGGCGCGACGCGCCGGCGCCGAAGGCCGACGCCGACACGCCCAGCTCCTGCGACAGCGTCTCGCCGAGCGAGCTGCCGACCTTGTCGCGCAACTCGTCGCCGGCGAGCACCTTGGCCGGCGTCAGAATCTGGTCGCTGTCGGAATCGCCGAAAGGCGTGGCGGTGACGATCACGCGCGGGACGGCGGTGTCGGAGGGCTTGTTGTCGGTCGATTGCGCGTGCGCCAAAGTGGACAAGGCGGACAGGATCGCGCTGGCCAGCAGCGTGGGTTGGATATTCATGGATAAACCTCTAGCTAAAAAAATGACAGGTCGCACCGGGATCGACCAAGTCGGACCACGGTGACGCAAAATTCAGGACGGATTTCGGCTGTCAGGCCAGAGGGGGAGCGCGGGACTGGAAGACGCAAACGGTGCGTTCGCAGGCGGACAACGTGGCTCGCGCGGCGATCACGCCGCCGCCGATGGCGCCGACGACGATCGTCGTCGGCGGCGAGGTGATGGCCGCCGCCATCTGCGCGACGGAAACGCATTCGGCGCAGACCTTGTGCACCGCGATGCGTTTGCGGTGCTCGGCCTGCTCCTCGCTGCTGAAGGCGGCGTCCGACTGGCTTACATCGACCCAGTGCGAATAGACGTGCGTCGCCCCGATCTGCTGCGTAAAGAGCAGCAAAAGCGCGAGGAACACGTGAATGATCGAACGGCGATGCATCGGTCGGAGTTTTGGCCGGTAAGGGGAAGAAGGCGATATTCTAACCGCAACGCACAAAAAAGGGGGGGTGGCCGGAATCAAGGGGCGCCAGTCCTACACGCAAGCGCCCCGCACGCCGACAGCATTCGAGCTCGGCAGTGAATAAGATGGGCCACACCCATCGATAAGGACACACTATGAAAAAACTCAACGTACCAGCGAAATTCGCCTTGACCCTGATCCTCACCGCTGCGGCGGTCACCGGCTGCAAAAAGCAGGATGCCGATCCGGTCACCCCGGAAGCGAAGACCGGCGCCGTCCAAGACGCGGGCAACATCACGCCACCTGTGCCGGGCAACCAGATCCCGCCGCCGGAAGCGCCGGCCCCGGCGCCCATGCCTATGCCCGAAGCCAACACCCCGGCAAACCGCTAGTCACAACACCACGGCACCACCACCACCGACCTGCTCCGCAATAACCTCGCCGCCGACGGCATCCCGCCTCCTGCGCTCCGAGCTACGCTGGTTCTCCGGCGGCGCGCTCAGCACTTTATAAACGACATGCCTCGGCACGCCATGACTCATGGCGTATTCCGCTGCGGGCTGCAAACCTTCGTCTAGAAGGATCGTCAACGCTTCGTCGATGATATCGGCGGTGGCGGTGGGTTTTCGGCGATCTGATAAGGGCATTTTTTTCAATTCCATTAAAAATATTTAACAAAATTAAGTGTACGCCGGACAACGCCATCCGTATGTTCGACAGCACACTCCGACGCCATGACTCCACGACAAGCATAATTGCAACAATTGATGCCTTATGCGAATACTATGTTGCATATAGAGAAAATTCAGCTACACTAAATTTGTGAAAGTCACCAAAACTCACGCTTTCCACAGCTTGCTTCCCCATGACCAGTTCAAAACCCCTCATGGACTTCAGGATCGTTCTTGCCGCGTGGATTTGATAGGTCCGATCGTCCTACCCGAAAGGAAGCAAGAAATGCTCAATAACATGACAGTCACCGCCAAATTGGGACTGGGCTTTGCGGCCCTGGTCTTTTTAGGCCTGCTACAAGCGGGCTACAGCTGGGTGAGCCTGCGCGGGATATCGGCGGACCTCACCTTGCTGACCGACGACCGCATGCTCAAGGTCGATCAACTGGGCGAGATGAAAGACAACGCCAACATCGTCGCGCGCGCGGTGCGCAACATGGTGATGCTGGAGGAACCGGCCGACTTGCAGGTGGAAAAAAAACGCATCGATGAGGCCTTTGCCAAGAACGCCGAATTATTCAAAACCCTGACCATCACCGTTCGCAGCGACAAGGGTAAGGACGCACTCAAGGCCATCGAGGACACCCGCGCGCCATACAACGCGGCCATGGCCACGGTGATCGGGCTATCCCTGGCCAACAAGGATGCCGAAGCTATTTCATACCTGCTCAAAGACGTCAGGCCATTGCAGTCGGCATACTTCAAGGCGCTCGATGCCTCCGCCAAGTTGCAGCGCGAGCTGGCTACACAGCTTGGCAAGGAGGCCGGTGCCAATTCGAACACGGCCATTTTTCTGCTGACCCTGATTGCGCTGAGCGCGGCCGTCATCGGCGGCTTGACGGCGTGGGCCATCAGCCGGAACCTGTCGCGCCAACTTGGCGGCGAACCGCGTGACGTGGTCCAGCTCGCCAACGCCATTGCCGAAGGCGACCTGGGACAACAGTTCCAACCCCGACGTGGCGACACCGCCAGCGTCGTGGCGGCGATGCGGCGCATGAACGACAGCCTGGCGAAAATCGTCGGTGAAGTGCGCAGCGGCACCAATACCATCGCGACAGCCTCCGGCCAGATCGCCGCCGGCAATGCCGACCTCTCCACACGCACCGAGCAGCAGGCAAGCTCGCTGGAAGAAACCGCATCGTCGATGGAGGAATTGAACAGCACCGTCAAACTCAACGCCGACAACGCGCGCCAGGCCAACCGGCTATCGATCACCGCATCGGATATCGCGCTCAAAGGCGGCACGGTGGTTTCACAGGTGGTCGACACCATGAGTTCGATCAATGCCTCCTCGAAAAAGATCGTCGAGATCATCGGCGTCATCGACGGCATCGCATTCCAGACCAATATTCTTGCGTTGAACGCGGCAGTGGAAGCGGCGCGGGCGGGAGAACAAGGGCGCGGGTTTGCGGTCGTGGCAAGCGAAGTGCGCAACCTGGCACAGCGCTCCGCGGCTGCCGCCAAGGAAATCAAAACGCTGATCGGGGATTCCGTCGAAAAAGTCGAGACCGGCGCCAAACTGGTCGATCAGGCGGGTTCGACGATGGACGAGATCGTCGCGAGCGTCAAACGCGTCACCGATATCATGGGTGAAATCAGCTCCGCCGGCAACGAACAGACTGCGGGAATCGAGCAAATCAACCAGGCCATTACGCAGATGGACCAGGTGACGCAGCAAAATGCCGCCTTGGTCGAAGAAGCCGCGGCGGCGGCGCAATCGTTGCGGGATCAGGCAAGGAACTTGGCCCAGCTTGTGAGCGCCTTCAAACTGGGAGGCGCTCACGCCGGGCCGGCCATCCGTGCGGACGCACATCCCGCAGCGCTGCTGACGGTAGCCGGCAAGAGCCGCCAACCGGGAACCGTCGCGCGTCTGAGGTGAGATGCCCCGGGTCTACCTAGAACATATAGGTCAGACTGAACCGTAAAGTCCGACCAAACAACGGCCTGGCCACGCCACGGTTGCGCGAACCATCCGGCGACAACAGGTCGTTGAACAGCGGGTCGCCTTCGGTGAACGACAACTGGTTGGTCAGGTTCGCCACGTGCAGGTGCGCGCTCAAACGCTCGGTGATCTGATACTGCGCGCCCGCGTTGATGATGTGGTAGGACGGGAACAAGGTCACGTTGCTGTCGGAGGCCTCGGAGAAGCGCGAGCCGTAGTACTGGTATTGCGCGTACAGGCTTACCGGAACGTCGGTCAGCGGCTTGAGGTCGAACGACGGCATGAAGTTGAACCTCACCTTCGGCAGCCGGCGCGGACGGCGGCCATCCTCGCTGCTTGAGCTTCTTGCCCATGGTTTCCCAGTGGTCGAGCAGGTAGGCGGCGTTGCCGTCCCCACGAATATTTCGCGCCATGGAGGCTTACAACCGGGAGTAGTTCACCGGTCGCGCCTGGAACAACCTCTTTTGAAAAATGCTCGTTACCGCCACATTCCGTACAGGGCCTTCCACGTGTCATTGTTTTATCTCCATATTTATAAGTTGAAATGTCGCTGCGCTTCCTTGTAGATTTCCGCCTACGTGCAAAGAGGTGGCGCGCTGACAGGCTGACGCGGCAACCGAGGTTAGCATTGTCCATTGACCTCACTTTGGGAGACGGCAATGAGCAAAGATAATCACCAGCAATCCGTTGGCGGCCAGGGCGCGATCGACGGCCTGAGCGGCAGCGAACATTCCGGCACCGAGGGCGCCGACAGCGGCCAGGGCGTCAACAAGGGTGCGGGAGCCGGTTCGCACGGGCATGTCGACCAACAATCGGACGGCCGCCAACAAGGCGGCGACCTGCACGGTGTCGGCCCGGCGCGGAGCGGTATGACCGGCGGCGGCACGGACGGCAATGCCACGGGAAAAGACGACAAAAAAAACCAGCCTGCGCCATAAGGACCACGACGGGGCCACGACGGGGCCACGACGGCCGTCTACGATCGGATCGGGTCGCCAGGATC
>JBDSKP010000246.1:0-2764 GCA_039916925.1 Duganella sp. | reverse complement strand
CTATAGTGGATCCACATTTTGAGACAGTGGTCACAGGGTAGTTTAAGCTGTCGTCCTTGAAAGGATGACAGCAAATGGGTGAAGCAAAGAAGCGCAAGGTGCACACGGCCGAGTTCAAGGCGAAAGTCGGCCTGGAGGCGGTGCGCGGAGTCAAGACGATCAGCGAGATCGCGCAATCGTACGGCGTGCATCCGCAACTGGTGGGGCAGTGGAAGAAGGAAATTCTTGAGTCCGCAGGAGCATTGTTCGAGGGCAAGCGTGGTCCCAAGCCTGCCGAGGACAAGGGCGACGAGGAACGGCTGTACGGCGAGATCGGCAGGCTGAAGATGGAGAATGATTGGCTTAAAAAAAAGTTGGGGGTGTAAGCCAGGAGGCCAGGATGGACTGGATCGACGGCGCCGAGGAACTCCCACTGAGCCGTCAGTGCGCGCTGGCGGAAGTGCCGCGCGCGACGGTGTACCGGCGACTGAGCGCCAAAGTGCCGGAAGATGCGGGCGCTGAGGACTTGCTGCTGTGCCGGCTGATCGACGAGGAGTACACCAACCGGCCGTTCTACGGTAGCCGGCGCATGGTGGTGTTCCTGCGCGCGGCGGGCCACATCGTCAACCGCAAGCGTGTGCAGCGCCTGATGCGCAGCATGGGGCTGGCGGGGATGGCGCCGGGGCCGAACACAAGCAAGCCGCATCCGGAACACAAGGTCTACCCGTACCTGCTGCGGGGCGTGCCGGTGACGCGGCCGAACCAAGTGTGGAGTACGGATCTGACCTACATTCGGCTGGCGCGCGGCTTCGCCTACCTGGTGGCGGTGATCGACTGGTACAGCCGCAAGGTGCTGTCCTGGCGGATCAGCAACAGTATGGACGCGTCGTTCTGCGTGGACTGCCTGGAGGACGCCTTGCGCGAGCATGGCAAGCCCGAGGTGTTCAACAGCGACCAGGGGGCGCAGTTCACGAGCAAGGCGTTCACGGACGTGCTCAAACGCGAGAGTGTGGACATCAGCATGGACGGCCGGGGGCGGGCCTTGGACAACATTTTCGTCGAGCGCCTGTGGCGCAACGTGAAGTACGAGGACGTGTACTTGAAGGGCTACGCCAACATGGCCGAGCTGATGGTCGGATTGGCCCAATACTTCGCGTTTTATAACGCGGAGCGGCCACATCAGTCCCTTGGCTACGAGACGCCTGCGAACGTCTATCGCAGCGGGATCGGCGGCGGAGCGCTGATCGTCGACAAGTATGGCGCCGCCGAGGCGGTCGTTGTGGAAACGGTGTGCGGGTAGAAAACCCTGCCGGGGGCGGCCACTGGAGGATGAAGCCCTCCAGCGGCATGATAGGAGAATCACGGGGCAGCGCCGACCAGCTGCAGCGGTGGAAACGGACACAGCTTAAACTCGCTGAATAATTGTCTTGACCGATGGGTCCACTTTAGATCAGCGGTGGTAACAATTTCGGGATTTGTGTGGCGAACGCATAGGTGAAGGCATTGGTGCAATAGCCATCCATAAACGCACCACGAAACAAATCCTCATTCAATCCCATCCATATTACAAAAAGAATGGCAGATCGTGCGAGCCAGGAATGTCTCTCCAAAATGGGCGAGCCAAGCTGAGCCAGATAAATCAATGCGAAGACACTGAGCAGGTTCTTGTACAAAAAGTTGAGCACAGGGGCATTAATGGCAACCGATGGAGGCGGTATATGCAGGCCCTGCAACATTACAGCATGGACACTTAGCGACAGAACAGCGGTAACCAACATGCCGGCAAGAAGGATCGGTAGCCTGCGCTCTTTCAGGAGGGTGCTCATCCTTTCGCCCGTGGCTGAATGCGTGCGGAAATGCCAGCGTATGCGCAAACAGGGACACCAACCGACGAGGGCAGGCCATATAGTCGCATTGAAAATGAAGTATACATAAAAAACCAATCTAGAAAAAAGATGACCAATTTACTGTACCGTCCCAACACGCATGTGCATCAACCAACACAGGCCCGCATCATAAATAGAATGTAAAAGGCTTTTTCAGGATTTGTGACGAATTGCAATTTTTAACGGCTAAGTTGCAGAATCAACGTAATGGTCCGCGCAGCGACGTTTTGAGTGCTGTCGTCCGATGAAGCAAATCTGTGACGCCACCCATTCCTGAATTTCGCTCTGTAGCACCCATTTTTTTTGGTCACGCTATTCGATGGCGCTGCCGGAGCGAATTCCACACCTCAATGATCGTGCTGGTGATGGATATCCGGGTAGTGCTTGTGCGAGTGCCTCACGGGCGCGTGACGATGCGGGTGGACATGCGGTTCGGTCTCATCCCAAGGAAAGTCATGCTCGTGCTGATGATGGGCGTCATGGCTGTGGGCATGGGTGTGATCCATCGGGCTGTGCTCATGCTCGTGCTCATGGCTTTCGGTCAGATGCAGCCAGATTCCCCCGCCCATCAACAACGCCGCGATCCAGAAGAGGGCGCCGGGCTGCTCGCCGGGCAGCAACAATGAAATGGCCGCACCCACGAACGGCGCGGCCGAGAAGTATGCCCCGGTGCGGGCGGTGCCCAGATGGCGCAAGGCCAGCACGAACATGACCAGGCTCAGACCATAGCCGCAAAATCCGATGACGGCCGCGCTCAATACCGTCGATGCGCTCGGCAGATGGCTGCCCAGCGCGCCAGCAATGTAAGCGGTCAGCCGTTCCACCTATGCAGCGTGCTTAGGTTTGGATAGAGTCTGGGAATGGCAACAGCGAGTCGATCTGACTGTTGGGGCACGTCG
>JBDSKP010000245.1:0-2696 GCA_039916925.1 Duganella sp. | reverse complement strand
GGCCGCCGCGCGCAGCTCGCCGAGGTCGCGGCCGTCGACGTAATCGCGCAGGCGCCAGCGTCCGGCGCCGAGGCCGCGCAGCTGCACCGGGCCGTCCCAGCGCGGCGCGAAGAAGGCGAAATACATCGTGCCATCCTTCTCGACCGCGTGGCCCTCCGGCTGGTCGAAGCCGATGTCGTACAGCTCGCCGCGATAAATCCCCTTCGGCAGCATCTTGTCGCGGTAGATGCCGATCCACTTGCGCCACTTGTCCTCGCGCGCCGGCGTCAGCAGGAAGCTGTCCTTCGGCTTGGGGTCGACCGGCCAGGTGAACTTGGTCGACAGCACCGCGCCGATGCCGACGGTGGAGGCGAAGTCCTCGCCGCCGTCGCTCAGCTCCACGTGGTCGCCCGCGTACGGCGCGGACGGCCCCATCAGCGCCTTCAAGGTCTTGCCCTTGTGCCGCACCTGCCACGACGACAGCGGATCGGCCGCCGGCGCCTGGTTCATGTACGGCATGTTGTGGAAGGCGTACGCGGTGCCGCACGGGCACAGCTCGACGACCGCGTGCGGGTTGACCTCGCGCGCCGTGTCGTACACCATCTTCCAGAAATCCTGCAGCTTCTCGAACGATTCCTCCGGCCGCGCGTGCTTGTGCGCCGGGTTGTGGCACGGCGCCACGCCGTTCAGGTGCTGGCCGTCGAGCTTGAGGCCCTGATAGCCCCATTCGCCGAGGATCTTGCGGATCAGGTCGCGGGTCATGTCTATGGTCGGCTGGTAGGCCGGGCACAGATACAGGCTGTTCCACCACGTCACCAGCTGCGGCGCGCCGTCCTTGTCCAGCAACAGCATGTCGGTGTGGTCGTGCAGCAGGTCCGAGCCGGGATCGACCGCCAGCGGCGTGATCCACAGCCGCGCCTTCAGGCCGGCGTCCTTGATGGCGCCGACCAGGCCGCGCATGTCCGCCTCGCCGGCGGGGAACTTCTTGCGGTCGATCTTCCAGTCGCCCTCGTTGGTCTGCCAGCCGTCGTCGAGCACCGCCCATTCGAGCCCCAGCTCCCTGGCCTTGTGCAGCGTGCCGACCATCAGCGGCACCGTGAAGTCGCGCTCGTAGCCCCAGGCGCACCAGATCGGCTCGTAGCATTCGTCGGGCGTGTCGGGCGAGCGGATGCCGCGTTCGGCCATCACCTGGCGGTAGCGGTCCAGCGCGGCGAAGTAGTCGCCCGTGTGCAGCGCCAGGAAGGTGTCGAGGGTGACGAGCGATTCGCCGGGCGCCAGCGTGGCTTCGAGCTCGCATTCGACGCCGATCGCCGCGCCGCCCTTGACCGCGCGCACCGGCAGCGCGACCAGGCGCGGCACGGTGTCGATGTGGCCGACGGCCAGTCCGCAGTCGCGCTGCCAGACGTCGGCCGCCGGCGTGCCGCCGCCATAGTCGGACGCGTTCATGCCCATGAAGTTGCGCTGTTCGAAGCCGGGCACCACCGGCTGGACCCAGTCGCGCCGGTCCAGGTGGCTGGCGCCGGAGAAGGTCCAGAATTCGGCCTTGCGCCCGGCCGCCGGCCGCAAGGTGTGGCCGCTGTTGGCCCACGCGCTGACGGCCAGCGGCGCGGCGCCCGTGTTGCGGTACGAGACGCGCACGATCGCGAAGCCGGGGTGGCGCTCGTGGAAGGTCACGGCGACGGTTTTTTCGACGCCCTCGGCGGACACGCCGGTGAAGCGGTGGCGCACGCCGCCGCCGTGCGGGCCGTCGACCCGGTCGGCCGCCTGCGCCGTCAGCGCGAAACGCTCGATCCAGCGGCCATCCTTCAAACGCAGCCTTTCGCTGGCGGCGAAGGCGGTGACGGCGGCGGTCGCGGTGGCGGAGGGGGGCGCGCGTTTCGACAGCACCCGGCAACGCAACTGGCCGTCGAACTCCAGCGCCATGGCGGCGTCGCCGACGCGCGCGATGTGTTTGCCGTCGGCGGCCGGGGTGGCGGGGATGGCCGCCGTGGCCGCCCACGCCGGCGATGTCGTCGACGCCACGGCCGTTCCGGCCAGCCATCCCAGCAGGGTGCGGCGTCGTTTGTCATGCGCTTGCTTCATACATTTCCTCGTCTGTCAGTGTAGGTGGACCACGGCCGGCGCGGGCGCGGCCGCTGCCACTCCCTACACCAGCGTGACTTGCGCGCCGCGTGCCCGCAGCGCTTCGACCGTCTCCGGCGCCGCGCCGGCGTCGGTGATGATGCGGTCGACTTGTTCGATCCTGGCGATCACGGACAGGCTGCGCCGTCCGAGCTTGGACGAATCGCCCACCGCGACCACGCTGCGCGCGATCTCCAGCATGCGCGAGTTCAGGCGCGCTTCGAGCAGATGCGGCGTCATCACGCCGATCTCCGGATCCAGGCCGTCGAAGCCGAGGAACAGGATGTCCGCGTGCAGCCCCTGCAACGCCGCCTCGGCCTGCGGCCCGCCCAGCGAATACGAACTGGGCCTGAGCACGCCGCCCAGCATGATCAACGTCACGTGCGGCGCGCCGGCCAGCAGCACCGCGATGTTGAGCGCGTTGGTGATGACGTTGATCGACTGCAACTTCAGGCCGCGTATCTGCTTGGCGATCTCCGCCGTCGTGGTACCCGAATCGAGCACGATGGTCTGGCCTTCGCCGATCAGCCGCACGGCCGCCTCGGCGATGCGGACCTTCTCGGCGCGGCGCAGCGTCTGCTTGACGCCGATCGGCA
>JBDSKP010000244.1:0-4937 GCA_039916925.1 Duganella sp. | reverse complement strand
GGCCGCCAGCCAGGTCGCCAGCTATCTGGCGCTGCAGGAGACCACCACCGCGCTGATGACGGCGCGCCAGTTCGAATCGTTCCACCGCATGTCGACCTTCATCGTCCACGACCTGAAAAACCTGGTGGCGCAGCTGTCGCTGATGATACCGAACGCCAAACTGCACCACGATAATCCGGAATTTCAGCAGGATATGCTCGACACGGTCGACCATGGCGTGCAAAAAATGAAGCTGATGCTGCAAAAGCTGCAGCGCAGCGACGCGCCGGAAGCGGCCGGGCCGCTCGAACTGGCGCCGCTGCTGGCGCAAATGGTGGCCCAGCGCGGCAACGCCATGCCCAAGCCGGTACTGCGCTGCGACGAGGCTGGCCTGTGCGTGATGGCCGCGCACGGCCGGCTGGAGCGGGTGCTGGGCCATCTGCTGCAAAACGCCATCGAGGCCACGCCGCACGACGGCGAGGTGGCGCTGCGGTTGCGCCGCGACGGCGACCAGGTGCTGGTGGAGATCAGCGACACCGGGCAGGGCATGACGCCGGAGTTCATCCGCGAGCGCCTGTTCAAACCATTCGAATCGACCAAGGCGGCGGGCATGGGCATCGGCGCCTTCGAAAGCCGCGAATACGTCGCCGAGTTGGGCGGACGGCTGGAGGTGCACAGCGTGCCCCAGCGCGGCACCACGTTCCGCGTGGTGCTGCCGGGCTGGCGGGCGGCGGACGTTCCAGTAATTCAAGCAGCCTAAATACAAGCAGCCTAAATACAAGCAGCCTAAATAAACGCGGCCGGAAAGCCAGAGAGGTGGAAAATGGCGAATAAAGCCAAGTTATTGATCATCGAGGACGACCTGGGGCTGCAGAAGCAGCTGCGCTGGAGTCTGGACCATTACGACATCGCGCTGGCCGACAACCGCTCCAGCGCGCTGGCGCAGCTGCGCCGCCACGAACCGGCCGTGGTCACGATGGATCTCGGTTTGCCGCCGGACCCGGACGGCGCCACCGAGGGGCTGGCGACCTTGCGCGAGATCCTGGCGCTGGCGCCGGACACCAAGGTCATCGTCCTGACCGGCAACCAGGACCATGCGCACGCGCTCAGCGCGATCGCCGCCGGCGCCTACGACTTCCATCAGAAGCCGGTCGATCCCGGCGTGCTCGGACTGGTGCTGCAGCGCGCCTTTTATCTGCACGGGCTGCAGCAGGAAAACGCCCGCATGCGCGAGGTGCAGACGTCATCCGCGCTGGCCACCGTCATCAGCCGCGCGCCGGCCATGCAGAAGGTTTGCCGCAACATCGAGAAGGTGGCGCCGACGTCGGCCACCGTGATGCTGCTCGGCGAGAGCGGCACCGGCAAGGAGGTGCTGGCGCGCGGGCTGCATCAGCTCAGCCCGCGCGCCAATCAGCGCTTCATGGCCATCAACTGCGCGGCGATACCGGAGCAGCTGCTCGAGAGCGAATTGTTCGGCTACGAGAAGGGCGCCTTCACCGGCGCCGCCAAGCAGACCAAGGGCAAGGTCGAGATGGCGCAGGGCGGCACCTTCTTCCTCGACGAGATCGGCGATCTGCCGATGGCGCTGCAGGCCAAGCTGCTGCGGTTTTTGCAGCAGCGTGTCATCGAGCGGGTCGGCGGCCACGAGGAGATCGCGGTCGACGTGCGGGTGGTGTGCGCCACCCACCAGGACCTCAAGCAGCTGATCGCGCAGGGGCGCTTCCGCGAGGACCTGTATTACCGTCTGTCGGAGATCGTGGTTCCGATCCCGCCGCTGCGCGAACGCGGTGGCGACGCCACGCTGCTGGCCTACCACTTCAGGAACCTGTTCTGCGCGCAGGAAGGGCGCAGCCGCATCGAGTTCAGCCAGCAGGCGCTGGCGGCGATCGAGGCGTGGCAGTGGCCGGGCAACGTGCGCGAGATGGAGAATTGCATCAAGCGCGCCATCATCATGGCCGACGGGCCGCAGATCGTTGCCGAGGATCTGGGACTGGACGCGCCCGAGCAGGCGGCGGACGATTTCAACCTGCGCCAGGTGCGCGACCGCGCCGAGCGCGAGGCCATCGTGCGCGCGCTGGTGCGCTGCGAGAACAACATCCTGCGCGCGGCCGAACTGCTGGGTGTGAGCAGGCCCACACTGTATGACCTGATGCACCGACATTCGCTCGATGTTTAGTCAATGTTGTACAGTGCGCCTTATCTTCAACATTTTTGAGACGGGGCGAATATGGCAAGCAAATCCAAGCCGGCGGTCGGCGGTCAGTGCAAGATGTCGGCCAGTCTGGCCGTTCTGGTGGAGTCCGGCGGGGCCGCGCCGGTGTTGGGCGTTTCGGACTCGCTGTCGGTCAAAAACCGCGCGCCGAACCTGGCGCCCACCTATCACGTGCTGGTCCGGTGCAGCGATCCGGACACCGCCTCGATCGCCGGCATCAAGCTTGCCAAAGGTTCCGGCGAGGTGAGCACGGCGCTGGTGCCGGCGTCCAAGCTGATGGAGTTCGTCCAGCATGAAAAAGTGGAGCGCGTGTCGGCGCCCAGGCGCCTGCGGCCGCTGATGGACATCGCCGGGCCGCTGGTCGGGGCGCCGGAATATATCGCGCAAAACAAGGTGTCAGGCGAGGGCGTGATCATCGGGATCGTCGATACCGGCATCGATGTCGGCCATCCCGCGTTTGCCGGACGCATTGTGAAGATTTGGGATCAGGAGATTCCGGGGCAGGGGCCCGGGGCTGGCTTCAGCAAGCTTGGCCGCGTGCTGACCGGCGGCGCGATCGATGCGAGCGCGGACCTGGAGGGGCACGGAACCCACGTGGCCGGCATCGCCAGCGGCGCGTTGGCGCCGTACGGCGGCATCGCCGGTGGCGCCGAGCTGATCATCGTCAAGACCAATTTCCAGAACAGCGCGATCGTCGAAGGCGTCCGCTGGATCTTCGACGAGGCGAAAAAGCTCGGACGGCCCTGTGTCGTCAATCTCAGCCTGGGCGGCCACTTCGACGGGCACGACGGCGAGGACGACACCAGCGTCGCCATCAGCGACGAATGCGGCCCGGGGCGGCTGGTGGTCGTGGCGGCCGGCAACGAGGGCGGCGACCCGATCCACGCCCGCCAGCGCGCGGAGGCCAGCCACACCGCCTTGTTCGAAATTAAAGCGCAGCCGAAGAAGTCCAAGCTATCGGCGCCGTGGTTCCTGATTAACGGCTGGTACTCGGGGAAGACCAAGTGCGAGGTGCGGGTGACAAGTTCCACCGGCGCGGCGACCGCGTGGCAGGGCTTGCTCAGCGTCGATCCGGCCGCGAAGACGACGCTGCTGGGGCGCGACCAGGTGGTCGTGTCGACGCCCGATTCCGTGGCGCCGAACGGCGACCGCCAGTTCGTGGTGGAGGTGACGGGGCAGGGCGCGGTGCAGGGCGGCGTGTGGAAGGTGGAGGTGCGGCGTAAATCCGGCGTGGCGACCGACGTCGACGTCTGGCTGTTGAGCGACCAGGAACGTTATGGCTCGGCCGCGTTGCTCTCGCCGGTGTTCGATACGCTGATCGGCTCGCCGGGGTCCGGGCATGACGTCGTCACGGTGGCGTCGTACACCTCGCGCAACCAGTGGACCGACATCGCGGGCGCCGTGGAGACGGTGGGCTTGACGCTGGACACGGTCTCCGAATTCAGCAGTCCGGGGCCGCTGCGCGGCGGCGGCTTGAAGCCGGACGTGACCGCGCCGGGGGCGATGATCGCGTCATGCCTGTCGTCGGCGTCCAATGTCGATAAAACCGACATCATCGCCCCGGGCTATCGGGTGATGGCCGGGACCAGCATGGCGACGCCGGTGGTCACCGGCTTGCTGGCGCTGTTCCTGCAAACCCATCCGAAAGCGACGCCGGCGGAAGCCAAGGCGTGGCTGAAAAAGAATTCGACCGTGCCCGATTCCGCGCCCGGCGCGCATGATATAAAGTGGGGATATGGCCTAATCAAGGTTTAGATCATGAGCGGTGCTAAGTATGACGCCGCCCTCAGCCTGGCGCTGGTGCGGCCGCATGGGGGCAATGTCGACGTGTCGGTGCGACTGCGGTCGCCATTGACGGCGGACGAGGTGGCGGCGTTCCAGCAATGGGGTTTCGCCGACGCCGATACCCGGCGCCGGGTGCTGTTTGGCTCGCTGCCGCCGGACGCCCTGAGCGGGATCGCCAGGCTGGACAAGGTCGCGCGGCTGTCTTTGGTGCAAAAGATGGCGCCAAACAGGGAGAAACCGTAGTCGACGCTATTGCCCGGCGGGTGGCTGCCAGAGTTCGACCTTGTTTCCTTCCGGATCGACGACCCAGCCGAACTTGCCGTATTCGGAATCGTCGGTCTTATCCAGCACCTGGCAGCCCTCGTCGCGCAGGGCCTGCAGCAGCGCGGTCAGGTCTTCGACGCGGTAGTTGATCATGAACGGCGACGTGCTCGGCGCGAAATGTCCGCTGTCGGCCGCCCCGACGGACCAGATGGTGGTGCCCTTGACCGGATTGCCGGCGCCGTCAGTCCAGGTGAACGCGGTCCCGCCCCAATCCTGCACATCGACGCCCAGATGGCGTTTGTACCAGGCGCGCAGCGCGACCGGGTCTTTCGCGTGGAAAAAGATACCGCCAATGCCGGTGACACGTTTCATATGAATCCCCCAATAGCCGGAAAGCCCACGAAACTTTAGCATAGGTCGAGGCCGGAGCCCGTTAACGTACGAGTTCATCTAAATCATGTAGGGCGGATTAGCGCGGCGTAATCCGCCAAGCAAGCGCCGCCGACAGCCCAAACATGAGCCCGTGTAGAAATGTTAGACCTGACCCCGGAGTTAATGGATCAACATTTCGTGCAGCGTGGCGTGGGCGTCGGCATACAGCTTGACCACCGTCGATGTGCGCGTGCCGTAGCCGGGGCTTTTGATGCGCACCGCCGACAACATCCGCTCCAGGTCGAGCGGCACGCCCGTCTCCGGC
>JBDSKP010000243.1:0-2130 GCA_039916925.1 Duganella sp. | reverse complement strand
TGGGTCAGACCCCGATTGGCAGTGCGGGGTGAAATCCGCCCCGCCAATTCTATAATTTGGTGTCGCCATTAGAAAAGCCGCACCACCCGCCCGCCCTTAGAATAAGCGACACCCAACCCTTGAGGCGAGAACATGACGCACCCAACCCGCACCGGCGGCCAGATCCTGGTCGACGCCCTGAAGATCCACGGCGTCGACACCGCTTTCGGCGTACCCGGCGAAAGCTACCTGGACGTGCTCGACGCGCTGCACGACTCCGACATCCGCTTCATCATCAACCGCCAGGAGGGCGGCGCCGCCTTCATGGCCGACGCCTACGGCAAGATGACGGGCAAGCCGGGCATCTGCTTCGTCACCCGCGGCCCCGGCGCGACCAACGCCTCGATCGGCGTGCACACCGCCTACCAGGACTCGACGCCGATGATCCTGTTCATCGGCCAGGTCGGCAACGACTTCATCGACCGCGAGGCCTTCCAGGAGATCGACTACCGCCGCATGTACGGCCAGATGGCCAAATGGGTGGCGCAGATCGACCGCGCCGAGCGCATTCCCGAATACCTGGCGCGCGCCTTCCAGGTCGCCACCAGCGGCCGTCCGGGCCCGGTGGTGCTGGCGCTGCCCGAGGACATGCTGATCGATACGGCCGAGGTCGCCGACACGCGCCGCTACCAGGCGGTGCAAGCCTCGCCGTCGGCGGCGCAGATCGACGTGCTGCGCGCCATGCTCGCCAGCGCCAAACAGCCGCTGGTCCTGCTGGGCGGCGGCGGCTGGAACGCGCAGGCGTGCGCCGACGTGCAGCGCTTCGCCGAAGCCAACCACCTGCCGGTCGGCTGCGCGTTCCGCTTCCAGGATCTGCTCGACAACGCCCACCCGAACTACATCGGCGACGTCGGCATCGGCATCAATCCCAAGCTGGCCGCGCGCGTGCGCGATGCCGACGTGATCCTCGCCATCGGCCCGCGCCTGGGCGAGATGACCACCGGCGGCTACGCGCTGATCGCCGCGCCGGTGCCGGCGCAGCGCCTGATCCACGTGCACGCGGACGCCGAGGAACTGGGCAGCGTCTATCAGGCCGAATTGATGATCAACAGCGGCATGCCGCAGATCGCGGCCATGCTGGCGGCGATGGCGCCGGTCGACGCCGGCGCGTGGCGCGACTCGGTGGCCGAGGCCAAGGCCGATCTGGCGGCGTGGCAGCTGCAACCGGCGATTTTCCAGGACGGCAAGGCGCCGCTGGACTTGTGGCAGGTGGTGCGGCAGATCGACAAGATCGCCCCGCACGACACCATCATCACCAACGGCGCCGGCAACTACGCCACGTGGGCGCACCGCTTCCACAGCTACGGCGGCATGCGCACGCAGCTGGCGCCGACCAGCGGCGCGATGGGCTACAGCGTGCCGGCCGGCGTCGCCGCCAAGATCATCGATCCGAAACGCACGGTGATCACCTTCGCCGGCGATGGCGAATACATGATGAACGGCCAGGAGCTGGCCACGGCGGTACAGTATCAGGCGGGGGTGGTCATCATCGTCTTCAACAACGGCATGTTCGGCACCATCCGCATGCACCAGGAGCGCGATTACCCGGGCCGGGTATCGGGCACGGAGCTGCACAATCCGGATTTTGCGGCACTGGCGCGCGCCTACGGTGCCAGCGGCGAAGTGGTGGACACCACCGAACAGTTTGGCCCCGCCTTCGCCCGCGCGCTGCAGCACACGCGCGAGCACGCACTGCCAGCGCTCATCGAACTGCGTTACGACGGCAATCTGATCACGCCGAATGCCTCACTCGAGGCCATCCGCGCGACGGCAGAACGCCAGGCCGCGATCAAAGTCGAACACTAGATCGAACACCAGGCCGAACACCAGGCCGAAGGCCAAGCCACCACCACGCGACCCAGGCACGCACGTCAAGGCAGCGTGGGTTGATCCGGCTCAACCTGCAGACTGTGGACATCCTGCTCCGCGTTATGGGCCGGTACCGCGGACGGAACCGGCTGCAATGGCCCCGCCTGGCGCTGGCTCTGGCTGGCCGGGACCGTGCAAAACAGGGCCATCAGGGCGACAAACAAGGCAACAACGGCAGTGCGCGTCAACAGCTTGCCGCGCAGTCGGATGAGTTCTGGGGAC
>JBDSKP010000242.1:0-10673 GCA_039916925.1 Duganella sp. | reverse complement strand
CACCGCCGGCGCCATCGTCCACAGTTCGGCGCAAAACGCCCCCACCACCGAGCGCATCGCCGCCAACGCCGAGCGCGCGGCCAAGATCGCCGCCCAGGTGCGCGGCGAAACCGTGGCCGGCCGCAGCGAGGCGGACAACGGCCTGCAGCGCATCCGCACCGCGCGCCAGGACGCCCAGACGGCGGCGTCCGTCATGACCAGCCTGCAAACCAATTCCCGCAAAATCTACGGCTTCACCGAGGCCATCAGCGAGATTTCCGCCCGCACCAACCTGCTGGCGCTCAACGCCGCCATCGAGGCCGCGCGCGCCGGCGAACAGGGCCGCGGTTTCGCCGTCGTCGCCAGCGAGGTGCGCCAGCTGGCCTTGCGCACCAAGGAGGCGACCGACGAGATCAGCACCATGGTGCGCGAGATCAACCAGCAGGCCGAGCAAGCGGCCACCGGCATGACGTCGCTGGCGGTGCAGGTCAGCGAGGCGGCCGGCAACGTCGAGAAGGTGCACGGCTTGCTGGGCAATATCGAGCGCTCCTCCGGCGTGTCGGAAGAAGAGATCGGCCAGATCGCCCGCGCCTCGCGCGAGCACGTCGCCACCACCGAGGAGATCGCCGCGGCGATCGCCAGCATCCGCGACAGCCTGTTATCGACGGAAAAGGAATTGCCGCGCGCCGCCAGTTCGGCGATGGCGCTGGCCGAGCGGGCCGAAGTCATCACCGGCGCGCTGGGCGAATCGTCGATCGCCACATCGCACGACGCCATCCGGCACGCCGCGCAGCAGGCGGCGCAGGAGGTGGGCAGGATTTTCGAGGCGGCGATTTCGTCCGGCAAGATCACGCGCGACGCGCTGTTCGACCGTACCTATACGCCGATCCCGAACACCGATCCGCCCAAGCACAAGACCAGGTTCGATGATTTTACGGATCGCGTGCTGCCTTCATTGCAGGAGGCGCTGCTGGTGGCGATGCCGCAGCTGGCTTACGCCGGTGCTGTGGATAACAACGGCTATTTCCCCACGCATAACAAGAAGTTTTCGCAGCCGTTGACGGGCGACTATGAGGTCGACATCGTCAACAACCGCACCAAGCGGATTTTCAGCGATCGCACGGGTAAGCGCTGCGGCTCGAACACCAAGGCGTTCCTGCTGCAGACCTACAAGCGCGACACGGGGGAAGTGATGCACGACCTGTCGGCGCCGATTTATGTAAACGGCAAGCATTGGGGCGGTTTCCGCATCGGCTACCGCTCGAGCACCAAGCATTAGATCACGGCGCTGGTTAGCCGTCGATTGAGCCGCGCCGTAACCCGGAAAGGCGGGGTCGTACCCGGCGGGTACGACCCCTGCGCGCCGCATTGCGGGTTGAACGCTCGAGTGAGCGATCAGGCGGTATCTTTTTTCGGCGCGCTGCCCGGCGCCGTGCGCGCCGCGACCTGGTTCATGCCTTCCAGATGCATGCGCAGCCATTTGTGCGCCGGGCTGCGCGCATCGCGTTCGTGCCACAACATGTCCAGGTGCACGGCCGGCAGTTGGAACGGCAATTCCTTGGCGATCAGCGCGTCCGTCATGCCGGTCGAGGCGATCAAATGCCGCGGCAGCACCGTGATCAGATCCGAGTTGGCCACCACGCGCCCCGCCGTGAAGAACTGATTGACCGTCAGCAAAATCCGCCGCTCGCGCTGGATCTGCGCCAGCGCCTCGTCGACCAGGCCGTGCGCGCGGCCGGAGAAACTCACCAGCAAGTGATTGGCCTTGCAATAGTTATCCAGATTCAGCTCGACCTTGGCCAGCGGGTGGTCGCGTCGCATCACGCAGACGTAGTGCCCCGAGTACAGCCGCTCGTGGCGGATCGGCGAGCCGGTCTCATACGAGAGCTGCGCCGCCACGCCGGGGAAGAAGCCGACCGCCAGGTCGATGTCGCCACGCAGCAGCATCGGCCGCGGCTCGCGCGTGGTCAGCGGCACCATGCGCACGTTGACGCCGGGCGCTTCCCTTTCGATCGAACGCATCAGCGACGGCAGCCAGAAGGCGGCGGTGGCGTCGGCCATGGCCATGCGGAAGGTCGCGTGGGCGGCCGAGACGTCGAAGGTTTCCGGCGCCACCGCCGCCTCCAGGCTGGCCAGCGCGCTGCGCACGGACGGCCACAGCGATTCCGCGCGCGGCGTCGGCTTGACACCGTAGGCGGTGCGGATCAGCAATTCGTCGCCCAGGCTTTCGCGCAGTCGCTTGATAGCGTTCGAGACGGCGGGCTGGGTCATGGCCAAATGGCCGGCCGCGCGTGTCAGATTTTGTTCTGTCATCACGGCGTCGAAGACGCGTAACAAATTCAAGTCCAGCGTCAAAAAGCTCATGTTGGCTCAGGTAGTATGAAAAGAGGATAGGACAGTATCGAGAAATACAGATTTCTCGTCAAGGATAAGCTTTTGCATTCACAAAACGAATAATGGTTATCGTGTAAGTAAATTGGATACTTATGCTGCGCTGCACTATAGTTACGTCGATTCTAAATGCACCGGTCTATCATGTCTACCATCATCGCAGTACTGCAAGATTTTTCGTTCCTCGCCGCTGTCCAGCTGGCGCTGGCCGCCGTTGCCGCCATCGGCCTGCTGGTGTTGTTCAAACCGCTGCTGCGCGGCTGCGCGCGCGCCATCGTGCTGGTGGTGAAGCCGAAATTGACCAAGGAAGAACTTCTGCGACGCCGCCAGATGCGCGACGCGATGATGCTTAAGCGTATGCTCAACACCAGCGAATGCGGTGCCAGCCATGCAGCCGAGCTGCGCGCGATGGCGTCGCGCGCCTGAGATTAACCCGCACGGCCACCCGGGAACTCGGCGTCCCCGTCGGACCCGTCGGGTCCGACCCCTAAGTGGTAACGCAAGCGTATCGCGAAAAGGATGCGGGTTTGGTTTTACCGCTCGCCCAGCAGGGCGGGCTTGAGCGAGCTGTCCACCGGCTTGTCGCCCAGCCAGATGCGCAGCACGGCGTTGTAGAACGCCACATCCGGCATCGAATCCCCCAGTTTTTTACCGTTCAGATAGCACTGCGTGCCCTCGCCTGGCAGCCAGTCGAGCAGCATCTGGTCGCCCTTTTTGAGCGTCTGGATCTGCGCGAACACCTCGCCGAACTTCATCGTCTGCGACAGGATGCGGGTGCGCTCGGTTTTGTCGGTGTTGGAACTCATGCCTTCCATGAAGGACTTGCCGAACTCGTCCGAGCTGACCTCGCGCAGCATGGTGATGCTGACGCGGCGCGGGCCGGTGGCGGCCAGCACGTCGGCGACGGTGGTTTTCTTTTCGGCCAGATACAGGCCGGCCGCATAGACTTTGAAGATGACCTTGGTGCGCAGGCCGGCGCCGTTCAGCTTGAGCTCCTTGCCGGCCACGGTGACGCTGTCGTCGAACTTGACGCCAGCGACTTCAACGGCGGCGGACGCCGGCGGGCGCACGCCGGCGGCCAGGATGGCGGTGGCCGCCAGGCTGTGGAGGAGTTGTCGGCGCCGCATCGCGGTCAGGCCTTGGCGGCCTGCAGGTGTTCGTATTTGGCGCGCAGCTGCTCTTCGGTCTCGCGCCAGGCGGGATTGAAGGGGATGCAGCTGACCGGACAGACCTGCTGGCATTGCGGCTCATTAAAATGGCCGACGCACTCGGTGCACTTGTCCGGATTGATTTCGTAAATTTCCGCGCCCATGTAGATGGCGTCGTTCGGGCACTCGGGCTCGCACACGTCGCAATTGATACAGTCGTCGGTGATCATTAAGGCCATGGCGGAACTCGCTTATTCGGTTTGCGTGGCTGCGATTTTCTTTTGCAGCCAGCGGTCGACCGATGGGAAAACAAACTTGGAGACATCCCCGCCGAGCACGGCGATTTCGCGCACGATGGTGCCGGAGATGAACTGGTACTGGTCGGACGGCGTCAGGAACAGTGTTTCGACGTCCGGCAGCAGATAGCGGTTCATGCCCGCCATTTGAAACTCGTATTCGAAGTCGGACACGGCGCGCAGGCCGCGGACGATGACGCGGGCGTCGTGCGCGCGCACGAAATCCTTCAACAGCCCGGAGAAACTCTCCACCTTCACGTTCGGATAATGGCCCAGCACTTCGTTGGCGATGGTCAGGCGTTCTTCCAGCGAAAAGAAGGGTTTCTTGTTCTTGCTGTCGGCGACGCCGACCACCAGCGTGTCGAACAGACCCGATGCGCGACGCACCAGATCCTCATGACCACGGGTCAGCGGATCGAAAGTTCCCGGATAAACGGCTACTACCATTGCGGCTCCCTGCAGTGCACCAATATAGAACGCGCATTATGCCTGAAAAACGGGGGGTGCCTTAATATCGGGCAGTTTCGGGCCAATTGCTAGCAACAAAATAGCAACTCAGTTGTTATTAAGCCACCGACTCCCGACGCTTCAGCAAATGGAAGAAGACCATGCCCGCCTTGTCGGCGCGGATGACTTCCCATTGCGCCATCCAATCGGGCGCCGCTTCGGGTTCGAATTCCAGCGCCGCGCCCGACTCGGCGTAGACCAGGCCTCCCTCGTTCAAAATTCTTGTGCACTGCGGCAGGCAGCGCTCCAAAAACTCCTGTTGATACGGCGGATCGAGGAAGATCAGATCGAACTTCTGGCCGCGCGCGGCGGCCGATTGCGCCACCGCCAACGCGTCGCCGCGCATGATCTGCACGTTGTCCGCCTTCAGCTTGGTCTTGATCTCGTCGAGCTGCCGCACCACCGGCACGTTGGAGTCGATCATCATGACCGACTTCGCGCCCCGGCTGGCCGCCTCGAAACCCAGCGCGCCACTGCCGGCGAACAAATCGAGCACCTGCGCATCGGCCCAGCTGGCGTCGCGCTGGTGGTTGATCCAGTTGAACACCGTCTCGCGCACGCGGTCCGGCGTCGGCCGCAAGCCCTGCGCGCTCAACACCGGCAGTGGAGTGCGTTTCCACGCCCCCCCGATGATGCGCACCTGGTTGCTGTGCTGGGGACCGTGGACCGGGACTTTTGCGGGTTTTGCGGCTTTGCTTGCTGGCTTCTTTGGCATGTGGCTGTGTTCTAAGTCATTGATTCAACAGGGGCCACTATACCATACGGGCTTGCCGGCGCTGGTCAGCGGGCCTCCGCCATCAGGCTGCGGAAGTCGTTGATCCAGCCCTGCATGCGCTTTTGCGCGTGCGCCTTCTGCTCCGGCGTGGCGATCTTGACCACCGTCATAATCAGCTGCAAGCTGCCCTGTTCCGACGCCTCGAAGAACTGCTTGTGCTCCGAGTTCTCCAGCCGGTTGAAGGAATCCTTGATCAGCGCATTGATGAGCGGAATGGTCGCCTCCTTGCTCAACTTCTCCTGCTGCACTTTGCGCACCAATGTCAGGATCGCGTTTTGACGGCGTTTGCGCTCGTTGAGCCAGATTTCGTTGTCCAGCGGGCGCGCGTCCGACGCCTTGCGGATCTGCGCTTCCTGCTCGGACGAAAACTTGCCGAACCACAGCACGAACTGCTCCATCGATTTCTTGTAGCGGAATTTTTGCTGGGCTTCCCTGTCGCCCTTCATGTTCTTCTTGCGGAAGTCCTCGATGTTGGAGGCGAACTTCTTTTCCAGGTTTTCGATCTGATCCGGCTGCAGCGAGCGCGCCAGTTCGGCCAGTTCCGGCGCCGCCTTCAGCAGCAGCTTTTGTGTGCGGTCTTTGATATCGTCGTAATCGGCCTGCAGGTCGGCGAGGGTCGGGTTGCCGGCCAACTGCTTCTGGCCGGTCTGCAGGATGTGTACGTAATCGTTCAACTGGGTCTTGCGGTGCCAGCTGAACAGCTTGTCGATCTCTTTTTGCACCCAGCCTTTTTGATCGGAGGTCAGGTCGACGTAGCCGTCGAGCCACCAGTACAGCAACGTGTCGCCATTGTTATAGGCCAGGCGCAGCGAACTGCACGCGGCCAGCACGGTCATGAGCGCAATCAGGAAAAGGCGGCTTAGCGATCGGCCGCCGTTTTGGGACATGTTAGACTTTTGCATTTACTCACTCACTCAATCTGGCTTCTTATGAACGTCGTTATTCTCGCCGCGGGTATGGGCAAACGCATGCAATCCGCGTTGCCGAAGGTTTTGCATCCACTGGCCGGCAAGCCATTGCTCTCGCATGTGCTCGATACCGCGCGCAGCCTGTCTGCCAGCCGATTATGCGTTATTTACGGACATGGGGGCGCTGCCGTGCAGGAACTGCTGGCCAGGCAGCCGGAAAAGGTCGCCACCGCGCTGCAGGAGCCGCAGCTGGGCACCGGCCACGCCGTCATGCAGGCGCTGCCCGAGCTGGACGACAGCGTGCCGACGCTGGTCCTGTACGGCGACGTGCCGCTGACCACGGCCGCCTCGCTGCAAGCGCTGGTCGACGTCGCCGGCAACGACAAGCTGGGCATTCTGACGATCGAGCAGGACGATCCGTTCGGATTGGGCCGCATCGTCCGGGAAAACGGCGCCATCGTCCGCATCGTCGAGCAAAAGGACGCCACCGACGCCGAGCGCGCCATCAAGGAGATCAACAGCGGCATCATGGTCGCGCCGACCGCGCACCTGAAGCGCTGGCTGGCCGCGCTCAAGAACAACAACGCCCAAGGCGAGTACTACCTGACCGACATCGTCGCCCAGGCCGTCGCGGACGGCGTGGCGGTGGTCTCGGCGCAACCGTCGGCGCAGTGGGAAGTGGCCGGCGTCAACAGCAAAGTGCAGCTGGCCGAGCTTGAACGCATCCACCAGCGCAACATCGCGCTCAAACTGCTGGAACAGGGCGTGACCCTGATGGACCCGGCGCGCATCGACGTGCGCGGCGAATTGATCTGCGGCCGCGACGTCACCATCGACGTCGGCTGCGTGTTCGAAGGCAAGGTCGAACTGGGTGACGGCGTGCGCGTCGGTGCCCACAACGTCATCGTCAACGCCCGCATCCTGGCCGGCGCCCAGATCAAGCCCTTCTGCCACATTGAAGAGGCGGTGGTGGGCGAAGTCTCGATCATCGGCCCCTACGCGCGGCTGCGCCCGGGCACGGTGCTGGCCGAGGACGTCCACGTGGGCAACTTCGTCGAAATCAAGAACGGCCAGGTCGCCGCCCACAGCAAGGCCAACCACCTGGCCTACATCGGCGACGCCACCATCGGCTCGCGCGTCAACATCGGCGCCGGCACGATCACCTGCAACTATGACGGCGTCAACAAATCGCGCACCGTCATCGAGGACGACGCCTTCATCGGCAGCGACAGCCAGCTGATCGCCCCGGTCACCGTCGGCAAGGGCGCCACGCTGGGCGCCGGCACCACCCTGAGCAAGGACGCGCCGGCCGGCAAGCTGACGGTTTCCCGTCCGCGCCAGGTCACGATCGAAAACTGGAACCGCCCGGTGAAAAAGCCGAAATGACGCATTGTGGATAAACGTGTGGACATCCACCAGAACAAGCCGGGATAACTATCCCGGCTTTTTTATTTGTGGATAAAGATGTGGAGAAGCCTGCTAACAAGCATGGGAGAAGCCGGGTATAAGCACTGGAAAACGCCGGGACAACTTCCCGCCTGGAGGCGCGACCGGCCCGTAAAGCCGCACTCAGCCGTGTTACCGGGTCGATTGTGGATAAACCTGTGGGAAATCATGTGAGTAACGCAGGATAACTTTTTACTGTGGATAAGGTTGGGTATAAGCCGGTGCAAAGCTGCTGCACAAGCTGTGCAAACCACGGGAAAAGCCCAATGACGAAAAACATGATGTGAACAAGCCTGTGCACAACCAACGCATAAGCGATGGATAACCAGCACATAAATGACCCCACAACCACGTAGGGCGGATTAGCGAAGCGTAATCCGCCATCGACGAGCCGCCGACGGCCAAGCCGAAGACCCTCAAACCGCAATCCGCGTCTCAAACTTACTTCTAAACGTAGAAAAGTAAGCTTTCACGTTCCTCACATTGGTCTGCGTCGCGAACAACCGGTGCGCCAGCGCGTGGTAAGCGGGCATATCCGCCACCTGCACGATCAGCACGAAATCCGGCCCGGGCGCCACCCGGTAACACTGCAGCACAGCGTCCTCGCCCGCCACGTGCGCCTCGAACTCCGCCATGCGCTCGGCCGCCTGGACATCCAGCGAGATTTCCACAATCGCGGTCAAGCTCGGCCCGACCTTCTCCGGCGCCACGATCGCCACCTGCCGCTGGATAACCCCGCTCTCGGTCAACTGTTTGACCCGTCGCAAACAGGTCGGTGGCGACACATGGACGGCAAGCGCCAGCTCGCTATTGGTTTGTGACGCGTCAACCTGGAGCAGGTTGAGAATGCGCCGATCTATCTCATCCATAAAAATACCCCATCCAAATGAAATAATATTTCATGATATCGAAGTGATGAACGATTATTTCAGAATATATTGTAATAAGAAAGCATATTTCATCGAGGCTGCTCTACGATGGCCTCCTAACTTAAAAGCAGAGGTTTCTATGTGCGGCATCGTCGGCGCGGTAGCGCAACGCAACATCACTCCTATCCTGATCGAAGGCCTCAAGCGCCTGGAATACCGCGGCTACGACTCCTGTGGCGTCGCCCTGCACGTGGACGGCCAACTGCAACGCTCGCGCAGCACCTCGCGCGTGGCCGACCTGGAAAAGCAAATCGACGAAGCGCACATGAAAGGCTTCACCGGCATCGCCCACACGCGCTGGGCCACGCACGGCGCCCCGGCCTCGCACAACGCCCACCCGCACTTCTCGCCGTCGGCCGACCAGGCGCGCATCGCGCTGGTCCACAACGGCATCATTGAAAACCACGACGAACTGCGCGCCGAACTGACCGCGCTCGGCTACGTCTTCCAAAGCCAGACCGACACCGAAGTGATCGCCCACCTGGTCGACCACATGTACAACGGCGACCTGTTCGACACCGTCCAGCACGCCGTCAAACGCCTGCAAGGCGCCTACGCGATCGCCGTGTTCTGCCGCGAGGAGCCGCACCGCGTGGTCGCCGCGCGCCAGGGTTCGCCGCTGATCGTCGGCATCGGCCAGGGCGAAAACTTCGTCGCCTCCGACGCCATGGCGCTGGCCGGCACGACCGACCAGATCATCTACCTGGACGAAGGCGACGTGGTCGACCTGCAACTGGGCCGCACCTGGATCGTCGACGTCAACGGCAAGCCCGTGCAGCGCGACGTCAAAACCGTGCTGGCGCACACCGGCGCGGCCGAACTGGGCCCGTACCGCCACTACATGCAGAAGGAAATCTTCGAGCAGCCGCGCGTCATCGGCGACACGCTCGAAGGCGTCACCGGCATCATGCCGGAGCTGTTCGGCGACGGCGCCTACAAAGTCTTCAAGCAGATCGACCGCGTGCTGATCCTCGCCTGCGGCACCAGCTACTACTCGGGCCTGACGGCCAAATACTGGATCGAATCGGTCGCCAAGATTCCGGTCAACGTCGAAATCGCCAGCGAATACCGCTACCGCGACAGCGTGCCGCATCCCAACACGCTGGTCGTCACGATCTCGCAAAGTGGCGAAACGGCCGACACGCTGGCCGCGCTGAAGCACGCGCGCAGCCTGGGCATGGAGCACACGCTGACCATTTGCAACGTCTCCACCAGCGCCATGGTGCGCGAATGCAAGCTGGCGTACATCACGCGTGCGGGCGTTGAGGTTGGCGTCGCCTCGACCAAGGCCTTCACCACGCAGCTAGCCGCGCTGTTCCTGCTGACGTTGTCGCTGGCGCAGATCAACGGCCGCCTGACCGACGCCGAGGAAGCGCAGCATCTGAAAGCGATGCGCCACCTGCCGGTCGCCATTTCCGCCGTGCTGGCGCTGGAGCCGTTGATCATCGCCTGGGCCGACGACTTTGCGCGTAAAGAGAACGCGCTGTTCCTGGGGCGCGGCATGCACTACCCGATCGCGCTCGAAGGCGCGCTCAAGCTCAAGGAGATTTCGTACATCCACGCCGAGGCGTATCCGGCCGGTGAATTGAAGCACGGCCCGCTGGCCTTGGTGACCGAGGAAATGCCAGTCGTCACCATCGCCCCGAACGACGCGCTGATCGAGAAGTTGAAATCGAACATGCAGGAAGTGCGCGCGCGCGGCGGCCAGTTGTATGTGTTCGCTGACGTCGATTCGCGCATCACGCCCGGCGAAGGCGTGCACGTGATTCGTTTGCCGGAGCACTATGGTTTGCTGTCGCCGATCCTGCACGTGGTGTCGTTGCAGCTGTTGGCGTACCACTCGGCGCTGGCGCGCGGCACGGATGTGGACAAGCCGCGCAATCTGGCGAAGTCGGTTACTGTGGAGTAGTCTCGCGGCGAGGTTTTGACTAGTGTTTCGTACAATTATAGTCAGAGACATGTAATTATAGTCTGGGACATGGAATTAAAGTCTGAGACAAGCGGTACCCACGACACCAGGATTGAAAATCCTTGTGTCGGTGGTTCGATTCCGCCCCGGGCCACCAAGAATGCTTCAAAGAGAACGCCAACCCATGCAGGTTGGCGTTTTTGTTTCAGAGACACAAAGTCCGTGTGGCGGTCCATTTCCGGATTTTCGTTTTTCGGAGTAAGCGTCCAGCCGTCCCATCTATGAATTCCTAATCGGCACCATCAAACTATCGCCTCGATCAATACAGGAGATGAAAGGTGTCAAACAAGGAGCGGGAAAAAGTGTGGGAAGAACGTGTAGCGCA
>JBDSKP010000241.1:0-5210 GCA_039916925.1 Duganella sp. | reverse complement strand
GGATCACCATGCTTGACCGGCGCGCCTTTCTCAAAAGCGCCGGCGCGCTCGCCACCACCTCGGTCTTCGGCCAATCGGCGACGTACGCCGCCACCGCCCAATCCCGCCCCGCGTCCACCCCGGGGCGCGCGGTGGTGTCGCTCAACAAGGGCTGGCGTTTCCATGAAGGCGACATTCCCATGCCGACCATTCGCGGCCACGGCTCCTCGTACGCCAACGCCAAGGCGGGCATGGCCGGTGGCGCGGCCGCCCCCGACTTCGACGATTCCGAATGGGGCGGCGTCATGCTGCCGCACGACTTCGCCAGCTTCCAGCTGCCCGAGGAGAGCGCCAACGCATCGCAGGGCTACCGCAAGCGCGGCATCGGCTGGTATCGTTGCCTGATCCGGCTCGACGAGGCCGACCACGGCAAACATATCGAACTGCAGCTTGACGGCATCTCGACCTTGGCCACGGTCTGGTTCAACGGTTCCCAGGTGGCCCACGTCTGGAGCGGCTACAGCTCGGCCTACATCGACCTGACCCCGTTCGCCACCTACGGCGAGGCGCTCAATTCGCTGGTGATCCGCGCCGACGCCACGTCCATGCAAGGCTGGTGGTATGAAGGCGCCGGGATCTACCGCAACACGTGGCTGGTCAAGCGCGAGCAGGTGCACATCGTCACCGACGGCGTGTTCGCCCACCCGGTCTTCGCCGACGGCCAGTGGCGCATTCCGCTCGAAGTGACGCTGTACAACATTCGCAAGAGCGCCCAGACGGTCCAGGTCGAGAGCGTCCTCGTCGATGCCGCCGGCCGGACCGTGGCCCGGTTCGGCGCCCCGGCCGAGGTCGGCGTGCTGGCGCGCCGGGTCGTCAACGGCGAGATCCGCGTCGACCATCCCAAACTGTGGAGCCTGGAAGCGCGCAATCTGTACAGCGTGCGCACCCGCGTGCTGCAGGACGGCAAACTGCTCGATGAAGTCACCACCCGCTGCGGTTTCCGCACCCAGCGCTTCGATCCCGAGCGCGGCTTCTTCCTCAACGACCAGCATATCAAGCTGCAAGGCGTGTGCATCCACCAGGACCACGCCGGCGTCGGCGTGGCCGTGCCATACGGCGTGCTCGACTACCGCTTGCGCCGGCTCAAGGAGCTGGGCGTCAACGCGATCCGCTGCTCGCACAACGCCCAGGACAAGCGCTTCTACGAACTGTGCGACGAGCTCGGCTTTCTGGTGATGGACGAGAACCGGGTGTTCAACCCCGCGCCGGCCCACCTGGAAGAGTTGATGTGGCTGGTACGCTGCCACCGCAACTACCCGTCCATCATCCTGTGGTCGGTGTTCAACGAGGAACCGGCCCAGGGCACCGAGCAGGGCCACGAAATGGTGCGCCGCATGGCCGCCGCCGTGCGCGCGCTCGACACCTCCCGCCCGACCACCGCCGCCATGAACTTCGGCCAGTTCGAGCCCGTCAACGCCGCCCAGGCGGTCGACGTGGTGGGCTTCAACTACCAGTACCCGTCCTATGAAGCGTTCCACCGGCAGTTCCCGTCCGTGCCGATGACCTCGTCCGAGGACGTCTGTGGCTACCAGACGCGCGGCGCCTACCTGACCGTTCCCGAGAAGCACATCTTCGCCAGCTACGACGACGATGCCGCCTCCTGGGGCACCACCCACCGGGTCGGCTGGAAGGCCATCGCCGAGAAGCCTTACGTGGCCGGCGCCTTCGTGTGGACCGGCTTCGACTACCACGGCGAGCCGTCGCCGTACGAATGGCCGTCCAATTCGTCCTTCTTCGGCATCATGGACTTGTGCGGCTTCGAAAAGAACGCGTTCTGGCTGCACCAGGCACAGTGGCGCAAGGAACCGGTGTTGCAGCTGGCGCCGCACTGGAACTGGGCCGGCAAGGAAGGCCAGCCGATCATGGTGATGGCGCTGCATAATATGGATGAGGTCGAGGTATTCCTGAATGGCCGCTCATACGGGCGTCAAAAGGGCGACATCTACGAGATGAACCGCTGGAACGTGCCGTATGCGCCGGGCAAGCTGTCGGCCGTGGGTTACCGCGGCGGCAAGGTCGCCAGGCGTTTCGACATCGAGACCACCGGCGAACCGGTCGCGCTCAAGCTCACCCCGGACCGCGATGTCATGCTCGGCGACGGCCTCGACGCCCAGCCGATCAAGGTCGAAGCGCTCGACGCCAAGGGTCGCCATGTGCCGCTGGCGCAACACCAGATCGTGTTCAAGATCGACGGCGGCGACATCATCGGCCTGGGCAACGGCGATCCGAACGACATCACCAGCGAGAAGGGCGACACCCGCGCGCTGTTCAACGGCCTGGCCCAGGTGATCGTGCAGACCCGCGAGGGCACGGCCGGCACCCTCAAGCTGGGCGCCAGCGCGGCGGGGCTCAAAAGCGCCGTGCTTACCGTCGAAGTGCGCAAGGCCCGGCCGTCCTGGGACTACCAGGCCACCTCGCAGCCGGTGCAGGGCATCGGCGGCTGGCGCTCGTCGCCGGTCGGGCCGGCCCCAATCGACCCCAACCTGCGCGCCGCCGGCACCGACATGAATTCGTGGGGCTGGATCACCCCCGGCACCAAAGCCAAGCCGGCCGAGCGGACCGGCTACGTGCTGTACGCCGCCGAGGGGTGGTTGTTCTCGCGCGTGCGCAAGCACGGCGGCAGGCTGGAGTTTGTCGAGGTGACCGGCCCGTGCCAGGTCTTCATCGACGGCAAGAAAATCGGCGAAAAGACCAACGACGCCCCGGGGCCGCTGCAAATGGCTTTCCCGCCCGGCCTCGACAAATTCCGCGTCAGCGTGCTGTGCCCGTTGACGGCGGGCCAGGCACATGGCTTGAGCGGGGTCGTGCGCCTGTGGGCCGTATGAGGTGCGCGACGCGGGACATGGTCGTGCCCTAGCCGCGCTGTCGAACGCGCCACGACCATGGGACAAGAAACAACAGACTACTTAATCTATATGAATCGACTTGCTCAATAGAAATGATCGTCATACACTTGCTTGCACCCGCGACCTGCCGCTTTGTCGGGAACCGCGCCCACCGGCCCCGCCCCCGCCGGCGCCCCCCAACTGCGGCACGATCTTGCAGCCAACCCCTCAAACGAGGCACGAAATGAACGCACTTCAGAATTTAAAGATCGGCACCCGCCTGAATTGTGGCTTCGCGCTGATGATCATGCTGCTGGTCGCGTTGGCCGTCTTTGGCGTCAACCGCATCCGCACCATCGACGCCGACGCCGAGGTCATCGTCCATGACCGGTATGTCAAGGTCGCATTGGCGCACACCATCGAAAACGAGGTCAACCGGCAGGCCAGGGCGCTGCGCACCGCGCTGATCGCCGCCAACGCCAACAACGACGAGATCGCGGCGCGCGAACTGGCCAAGATCAGTGATTCGGAACCGATCATCACCAAGGTGCTCGACCAGTTGAAATCGATCATCCACACCGAGCAGGGCAAGGCGGCGCTGCAGGCGCTGCTGGCGGCGCGCACCTCGTTCCAGGAGCGCGAACACCGCTTGGTCGAGTTGATCAAATCGAAACAGGGCGAGGCCGCCCGCGACTACATGCTCAAGGAAATCATTCCGCCGCAAACCGTTTATCTGAGCGCGATCGAGGCGTTCGCTCAAACGCAGGTCAAGGGTATGGATCAATTCGCCGAAGAGGCCAACGACGTGGCCGACTCCGCCAGCGTGTGGATGATCACGTTGTCGGTGGCGGCCACCTTGCTGGCGTTGATCGCCGCCCACCTGTTGACGCGTTCGATCGTGCTGCCGTTGCGCCGGGCGCTGGAGGTGGCCAGAACCGTCGCCGGCGGCGATTTGCGCACCCGTTTCGAGACCTGCTCCAAGGACGAGACGGGCCAGCTGCTGCAGGCGTTGAAGGAGATGAACGACAGCCTGAAAAACATCGTCGGCCAGGTGCGCGCCGGCACCGACACCATCGCCACGGCGTCGACCCAGATCGCCAGCGGCAACCAGGACCTGTCCTCGCGCACCGAGCAGCAAGCCAGCGCGCTGGAGGAGACCGCCTCGTCGATGGAGGAGATCACCAGCACGGTGCGCGAGAACGGCGACAACGCCCGCCACGCCAACCAGATGGCCGTGTCCGCGTCGGACGTGGCCGTCAAGGGCGGCGCCGTCGTGGCCAAGGTGATCGACACCATGGGCTCGATCACCGATTCGTCGCGCAAGATCGTCGACATCATCGGTGTCATCGACGGCATCGCCTTCCAGACCAACATCCTGGCGCTGAACGCGGCCGTCGAGGCGGCGCGCGCGGGCGAGCAGGGCCGCGGCTTCGCCGTCGTCGCGACCGAGGTGCGCAACCTGGCCCAGCGCTCGGCCTCGGCCGCCAAGGAGATCAAGACGTTGATCGGCAACTCGGTCGAGAAGGTGGAGATGGGCAGCCAACTGGTCAACCAGGCCGGCACCACGATGGACGAGATCGTCGCCAGCGTCAAGCGCGTGACCGACATCATGGCCGGCATCGCCGTCGCCACCCAGGAGCAGGACACCGGCATCGAGCAGGTCAACCAGGCGATCACCGAAATGGACAGCGTCACCCAGCAGAACGCCGCGCTGGTGGAGGAGGCGGCCGCCGCCGCAGAAGCGCTGCAAGACCAGGCCGTCTCGCTGGCGCAACTGGTCAGCGTGTTCAAACTCGACGACGACCGCCCGGTCGCGTCGGCTGCACCGGCGGCGAAGCCCGCTGGCCGCGGCAAGCTGCGGCTGGCGTCGGTCTAGCCGTCCGCCGCGTGGCGCTCGCCGGTCAGGTCCCGATCTGGCCGAGCAAGCGGCTCCACCTGTACACCCGCCTGTTCGGGGCGCCGCCGCTGCGCGACATCCGGCGCCTGTAGGGTTCCTGACGCCGGGCCGGCGTGTCGCTTATTTATAGATGCCGCAGCCGACCAGCGTGTCGTCGACTTTCTCGAAATACGTCGATTTCGATTCGATCGCCTTGCTCACCGGATTCGGCCATTTGTAGTCGATCCAGCCCTTGCCCTTGGTTTTGGCGGTGTTGATCATCTCCTTCATGAAGAATTTGTCGTTCGCGTCCTTCAGGTTGGTCAAATCCTTGCCGAGCAGTTTGGCATTGGCGCCGTGGGCCTGCACCTTGCCGTTGAAATCGATGACGAACACATACAGGTCGCGGTCCTTGAACGGCCCGGCTGGATCGTTGAACGCGGCGTATGCCTTCGCCGCGCCGTTGGCCT
>JBDSKP010000240.1:0-4900 GCA_039916925.1 Duganella sp. | reverse complement strand
CGACATTCGTCTGTATCTGCGCGCCGCAATTGACGACATCAGCGGCTTGTTGCGCGATTTCCGCCTGGCCTTGCTGGACCTGGCCGAACAACATGCGGAAACCATCATGCCGGGCTTTACCCACATGCAGGTGGCGCAGCCGATCACCTTCGGCCACCACATGCTGGCCTACGTCGAGATGTTCGGCCGCGACGCCGAGCGCATGCGCGATTGCCGCAAGCGCGTCAACCGTCTGCCGCTGGGCGCGGCCGCGCTGGCCGGCACCACCTTCCCGATCGACCGCGCGCGCGTGGCCAAGACGCTCGGCTTCGACGACGTGTGCCACAACTCGCTGGACGCCGTCTCCGACCGCGACTTCGCGATCGAATTCACCGCCGCCGCCTCGCTGATCATGACGCACGTGTCGCGCATGTCCGAGGAGCTGGTGATCTGGATGAGCCCTCGCGTGGGCTTCATCGACATCGCCGACCGCTTCTGCACCGGCTCGTCGATCATGCCGCAAAAGAAAAACCCGGACGTGCCGGAACTGGCGCGCGGCAAAACGGGCCGCGTCTACGGCCACCTGATGGGCCTTCTGACCCTGATGAAGGGCCAGCCGCTGGCCTACAACAAGGACAACCAGGAAGACAAGGAACCGCTGTTCGACACCGTCGACACCGTGGTCGACACCCTGCGCATCTTCGCCGACATGGCCGGCGGCATCAGCGTCAAGCCGGAGGCGATGCGCGCCGCCGCGCTGCAGGGCTACGCCACCGCGACCGACCTGGCCGACTACCTGGTCAAGAAAGGCCTGCCGTTCCGCGACGCCCACGAAGCGGTGGCCCACGCGGTGCGCGCCTGCGACGATCTGAAGATCGACCTGGCCGAGATGACGCTCGACCAGCTGCGCGCCTACTCGACGCTGATCGGGGAAGACGTGTTCGCCGTGCTCACGCTCGAGGGCTCGGTGGCCGCGCGCGACCACGTCGGCGGCACCGCGCCGAACCAGGTGCGCAAAGCCATCGCCCGCGTGCGCGAACAACTGTCCAAGTAACCCGGTAAGGCGGGGTCGTACCCGGTACGGGACTCGGCGTCCCCGTACCACCCCAGGTTGGCTTTGCGGGTTAGAAGTCAGTGCATCGCCAGCCGTGACAGCACCGAGAACGCCGCGCCGGTCTGCTCCTGCTTGAGCAGGATGGTCAGTTCGGTGTAGGTGCAGATCATGTTGACCAGGTTGATCTTGTCCCACGCCAGCTGCTTGAGTATCGCGTGATAGATGCCCGGCTCACGGCTGGTGTCGGGATTCAGATGCAAGGTCACGGCGTTCAGATCGTCCTGCCGCGCGAGCAGCCGCTCGCCGGCGAACACCTCCTCCACCACCTGCGCCAGCACCCGGCTGCAGATCACCATCACCTCGTTGACGCCGCGCGTGACCGTCACGAACGCGCCGCGCAGCGGCTCGGCCTTGGCCAGCAGCTCGCGATGGCATTCGTGGATGCTGTCGGAGTTGCGGAACGTGTATTCGGTCAGCTCCGTGCGCGTGGTCAGTTCGCCGGTCTTGTGCACCAGCGAGATCCCTCTGCTGGGCTGCTCGGGCAGCCGTTCGGCGACGCGCCGCAGCGCCATCACCACCGCCGCCTGGCCCACCGGCTTCCACAAATCGCTCTCGATCTGCGGCTGCAGTTGGCGCGCCAGCTCCGATAAATTGATCAACCCCCGTCTCAGTCCCTCGGTCAGGAAGGACGACTCCATGACGATGCGTTCTACTTTGGTGGCAATCGACTGCATAAAAGATCCCCCTGTCCGCGCGCCGGCGGACAAAACCTGAACAACTAGCTGGCGCCGCGTCCGGCGGCCCGCCGTGATCGGCGGCCGCGGGACGATACGATATCCGCCCCGGCGTCCCGGATAGGGACTGGCCGGCGGCCGATACGCAGCTAACGTGACGAAACGCGCGACACTAGATGGGAGGGGGCAGCGTGGTGCGGTTGGCGCGCGGCGCGTGGGCGGACATGCAAACGTGTTGAGGGCGTGTGGTCATTTTCTCTTTTCCTGAAGTTCCCGGGTCGCGCTTGCGGAGTCGTGCCCCTGCGCTTTTTATGCACCCGCCGGTGGCGGCAAGCCACGGTGGATATTGACCTAGTTTAATTCGCAAGATTAAAGATTTGCAACACCCTTGCTGAAAAGATGAGCATAGTGTTGCGTAGCAACCGAAACTTCTGTCATCGATCAACGTCATGATTGATTTGCGACAAATCGGGCCAATCGTGCGCGTGCTAATTCGCCTTTCGTGTTAGCACGAAGTGCCTCCAAAGCCATAGTCCGCCGCCAAAAAATGTCTCATTTGAGACATTTTTTTCATCCGCGACCAATTTTCTAAATTTTTTGACTTGGCGATCTTGAAAAGAATAGTGTCCCCCTACTCGCCGTTTTGACGCACAAAAATCGCCCCGCGGCCATCCGCCAGCGCGGCATCGGAGACGCCGAGTTGGCCGCCACCATGGCCAGGCAAACCTTCGCGCACACACCTATCCTGGAGAAGAGATGAACCTACGTAAGACCCTGCTTACCGCATCCGTCGTCGCCGCATTGCCGATCCTGGCCACCAACGTCGCACACGCGGCCGGGCCGCTGATGGCGGCGCCAGTCAACCTCGCATCTCCACAAGAGAGCGCGGGACTGGTCGCCAAACTGACTGCCCTCGACGCCCAGCGCGGCGGCGGCGGCGACAACGGCTTCCGCATCGCCAGCCAGCACCCCGGCGTCGTCGGCCAGAAGATCACCCGCGCGCAGCACACCTACAAAGGCCTGCGCGTGTTCGGCTCCGAATCGGTGGTGGTGACCAACAGCGCCGGCGACATCGTCAGCGAATCGGTGGCCGACCGCCGCGCCGGATTGAGCGCGAACGGCGCCAACGCCGGCGCGGAGTCGGGCCGGCCGCTGGCCGCCGCGGTGGCGGACCTGACGCCGGCGCTGAGCGCGAACGAGGCTATCGACAAGGTGGTCAAGGCGGTTTCGCCGCGCGCCGTGCACCGCTGGACGCCAAGCGCCGAGCTGCTGATCTACCCGGTGATGAAATCGGTGCGCGTGCCGTCCGCCCTCAACAAATCCGAGGCCGCGCTCAACGCGACGGATCTGGAGGAAGTGGTCGACCGCTACGTGCTGGCCTACTATGTGCAAACGCGCATGTCCCAGGACCGCAAGCCGGTCTACTACGACACCATCGTCGACGCCAAGACCGGCGCCGTCGTCGCGCAATGGAAGGCGCTGCAAACCGTGGTCGGCACCGGCAACAGCCAATACAACGGCGCGGTCCCGATCAACACCTCGCAATCGGGCAGCACCTTCCAGATGCTGGACTCCACGCGCGGCACCGGCGGCAAGTTCGGCGGCATGGCCATCACCAACGCCAACCACGCGTCGGCCGACAGTCCGAGCCCGGGCACCATCTACACCAACAGCAGCAACACCTGGGGCGACGGCCAGCAGTACATCGCCGGCGGCAGCACCACCAACGCCAATGGGCAGACCGCCGCGGTCAACGCGCTGTGGGGCCTGATGAACACCTACGACACCAACAAGAACGTGCTGGGCTGGCAGTCCCTCGACGGCAACAACACGGCGACCTACATCGCCGCCCACGTCGACACGGCCTACGACAACGCCTTCTTCGATCCGAACTGCAAATGCATGTACATCGGCGACGGCGGCAGCAGCTTCAACAACCTTGGCTCGATCGACGTGATCGGCCACGAGATGTCGCACGGGATCACCGACGCCACCTCCAACCTGACCTACGCGGGCGAATCGGGCGGCTTGAACGAATCGAACTCCGACATCGGCGGCGAGATGGTCGAGGCCTATGCCCGCGCCGGCGGCACCGGCACCGTGGTCCCCGCCACCGGCAACGACTGGATGACCGGCAAGGAGATCGCCAAAAACGGCCAGCCGCTGCGCTGGCTGTACAAACCGAGCAAGGACGGCCGCAGCCCGAACGCGTGGAGCAGCACGATCAAGAACCTCGACGTCCACCTGTCGAGCGGTCCTAACAACCGCATGTTCTACTTCCTGTCGCAGGGATCGAACGCCACCTCGAGCAGCGACTACTACAGCCAGTACCTGACCAAGAGCCCGGCCGCGATGACCGGCATCGGCAACGACAAGGCGTACCGCATCTGGTTCAAGGCGCTGACCACCAAGTTCACGTCGTCGACCAACTACGCCGACGCCCGCGCCAAGGTGCTGCTGGCGGCGCAGGAGCTGTACGGCACCGGCTCGAAGGAAGCCATCGCCGTGCAGCGCGCCTACGCGGCCATCAACGTGGGCGCCGACGTCGATGAAGTCGCCGGCGGCTCGGGCGTCTCGATCTCGACCCAGCCGGCCAGCGTGACCGTGGCCGCCGGCGCCACCGCGTCGTTCAGCGTGGGCGCCAGCGGCGGCACCTCGCCGTACACCTACAAGTGGTACCGCAACGGCGCGGTGATCAGCGGCGCCACCTCGGCCACCTATTCGCTGACGGCGCAAACGGCCGACAACGGCGCGGTGTTCAACGCCGTCGTCAGCGATTCGTCGTCGCCGGTCAAGACCGCGACCTCGGGCAACGCCACGCTGACCGTCGGCAGCGGCAGCTCGTCCGAGAAAATCGTCAACGGTGGCTTCGAGTCCGGCACCACCGGCTGGGCCGGCACCACCGGCGCGATCGGCACCTTCACCGGCCAGACGGCGTTTGAAGGCACGCGCTACGCCTGGTTGGGTGGCAACGGCGCGACGGCGACCGAAACGCTGACCCAGAGCGTGGCGATCCCGTCGACCGCCACCGCCGCCACGTTGACTTTCGCGCTGCACATCGACACCGCCGAAAGCGGCACCACCGCGTACGACAAACTGGTCGTGACCGTGAAGAACAGCGCGGACACCGTGC
>JBDSKP010000239.1:0-1908 GCA_039916925.1 Duganella sp. | reverse complement strand
CCGCCGGGGCCGGCGGCGCGCTCACCGGCGCGATCGAGGCCAACGGCGCCGGCTTGGCCACGGGCACGGGCGCGGCCGCCAGCGGCTTGGCCAGCGGCAGCAGCGGCGTCGCCTTGGCCAGTTCCTGCGCCTGCTTGATGCCGCTTTGCGCGCTTTGCAGCAGTTCGGTCTGGGCGGTGGTGGCGATGTTATAGAGCTGCCGGCCATAGGCCAACAGGTGGTCGAAGCTGGAAGGCTGGCCCGCGTTCAGCGTGAAGAGCTCCTGCGCATCCTTGGCGTCGAGCAACTTCCTGGCGGCGGCCGACGACTTCTCGACCGAGGCCTTGGTGGTGTTGAGGTTGAGCGCGATGACCTTTTCGGCGCTGTCGACGGCCGTGCTGGCGAAGGTGTTGAAGATCTTAAACTGTGCTTCCAACTGCGATTTCGTGACGGCGGAAAACTGTTCGGTAAGCGAAGACATGGTTTCTCCTGGGACGACGGTGGACGTCTGTTGCGATGCAATATAAGAACATTCTAGCGACGAACAGTAGGCTTGGAAAGTTATTTTTTGTACCATTTGGGAAAGAATGCCCCTAGGCAAAATGCGGCGTGGGCACTATCTCACCGAAGTTTGATCCAGCGCAAAAATTTCGCCGGGCGTCGTGCGCTTTGCTGCGTTGCGATAATTGGTGTAACGGTGTGAAAGTGACTACAATCGGCTTACTGAAAAACAACGCCGGGAGCGTGTTCATGGACGTGGTCATCCGCAATGCCAATCTGGCCGACGGCCGCCAAAGCGTCGACATCGCCGTAGAACACGGGCGCATCGCCGCCATCGGGCCGGCGCTGCCGCTGGCGGGGGCGCGCGAGATCGACGCCGGTGGCGATCTGGTCAGCGCGCCGTTCGTCGATGCCCACTTCCACATGGACGCCACGCTCAGCTATGGCCTGCCGCGCGTCAACGCGTCCGGCACCTTGCTCGAGGGCATAGCGCTATGGGGCGAACTGAAGCCGGACCTGACGCAGCAGGCGCTGATCGAACGCGCGTTGCAGTATTGCGACTGGGCCGTGGCGCGCGGCCTGCTGGCGATCCGCTCGCACGTCGACGTCTGCGACGACCGCCTGCTGGCGGTCGAGGCGCTGCTCGAGGTCAAGCGGCTGGTGGCGCCGTACCTGGATTTGCAGCTGGTGGCGTTTCCACAGGACGGCGTGCTGCGCAGCCCGACCGCGCTGGCCAACCTCAAGCGCGCCATCGCCATGGGCGTCGACGTGGTCGGCGGCATCCCGCACTTCGAGCGCACCATGGCCGACGGCGCCGAATCGGTGCGCATCCTGTGCGAGTTCGCCGCCGAGAAGGGGCTGCGGGTCGACATGCACTGCGACGAATCGGACGATCCGCATTCGCGCCACATCGAAACGCTGGCCTACGAAAGCAACCGGCTCGGCCTGCACGGGCGCGTGACCGGCTCGCACCTGACGTCGATGCATTCGATGGACAATTATTATGTCAGCAAGCTGCTGCCGCTGATTCGCGAGGGCGGCGTGGCGGCGATTGCCAATCCGCTCATTAACATCACCTTGCAGGGCCGCCACGACAGCTATCCGAAGCGGCGCGGCATGACGCGCGTGCCGGAGATGCTGGCCGCCGGCATCGACGTCGCCTTCGGCCACGACTGCGTGATGGACCCGTGGTACAGCCTGGGCTCGGGCGATATGCTGGAGGTGGCGCAGATGGGCCTGCACGTGGCGCAGATGACGGGGCAGGACGCGATGCGCGCCTGCTACGAGGCGGTGACGACGACGCCGGCGCGCATCCTCGGGCTGGAGGGCTACGGCATCGCGGTCGGCAACCACGCCGACCTGGTGCTGCTCGACGCCGCCGATCCGGTCGAGGCGATCCGGCTGCGCGCGGCGCGGCGGCTGGTGATG